>JBGPOG010000119.1:0-9800 GCA_041487935.1 Chthonomonadia bacterium
AAATTCCCTTTCTGCACAAGACCGGATTATTCATAAACTGGGTATCCACTTTACTCAAGTTGAACCGAGCTGTTCCGACCTACGCTGTCACCAGCAATGGTTCGTGTGCTGAGTTGCGTCCAAGACCTGTTTTTACGGTACGAAACGTTCGTAACCGGAAGGCTACTTGAGGGAAGTGGATACCCAGTTTCATAATTATAGAAGCTTGCGGACGGGACGTAGGCGCTCCGAGCTTTTCGCGAATTGTCCAGGTAAGTGGCTCGGGAGCGGGACGGCGCACATTCCCTACAGTTGGTCTTATTGACTTGCCGCTGCCGGCTTCCTGAACTGGTCGATCATCACCGTCACGACAATCACGGCGCCGATGACGACGCCTTGCAGCGTATCGGGCGCATCGACGATGACCAATCCGGCATTCAGCACCGCGATCGTTAATGCTCCCACGAGACTGCCGATGATGCTGCCCTGTCCTCCTGACAGCCGCGTACCGCCGATGACCACGGCGGCGATCGCATTTAATTCCGCTCCGCTGCCCGCGCCGGTGTCCGCGGACATGAACTTTGCGGTCAGCACGATCCCGGCTAGCGCGGCCAGCGCTCCCGCGATCGTGTACGCAAGGGTCTTGAAGGTCGTAACATCCACGCCGGTAAGCCGCGAAGCCTCTTCGTTACCGCCGATCGCGAAGAAATACCGGCCCATCCGGGTTTTCCTAAGCACAAAACTCGCAAACAGCACCGTGACGAGCGTAATGATGAGGAGAGGCTCCTGCTTACCGAGAACTGCGAACCTCGGCGGCAGCCCGGAAATGCTATTGCCACGCGTTGCAAAAACCGTCAATCCCCGAGCCGCGGTTAGCATCCCGAGAGTTACGACGAACGGCGGCACCCGCCCGAGCGTGACAACAAGGCCATTCAACATTCCGCAGCCGCATCCGACCGCCAGCGCGGCTAAGATTGCGCCCTCCAACTGAATGCCGCCCGCCGTGCTCCGTACGATCAGGAATCCGACGGCTAATCCGCCAATACCCCCTGTCAAGAACGGCATGGGGCGGTTTGCGGTCAGCCGTCTTGTGACGAGCGCGAAGATTACCGCGGCTGGGACCGCCATGATATAGCAGAGAAATGCCGGCGGACCGGTGTGGACCGTCATTCCCAGCGTGACTCCGCACAGAGCGAGCACGGACCCGACGGAGAGATCGATACCGCCCGTAAGGATAACGAACGTCATCCCTACTGCCACAATAATATTCGTGGAGGCCTGCTGCAAGAGCTGTGGGAGGAAGCTCCATTGAAGGTGGCCATCCGCAAAAGACGGCCAGAACACGGCGCGGAACTTCCGATCGAGTGAGAACCCGCCACACACCAGCGCGAGGCCGAGCCACGGCCTCATCGCTCGGGCTAACGGGCCGGCCAAAGAACGAAATGGAGATTCCAATCGAGATCGAGACGCTCCGGCAGGATTAATTTACTTCAAGGTTTCCGTCTATAGCGGCACGATGCTACTTCGAGTTGCCGTCGTCGCTTTCCTCTATCGGGTTGAAGCCAATAAGTAGATGGCTTATGGTAGATTCCTCTTTAAGAACAGAGTTGAAATGCGCAAATCGCGCTTGTGTGGAATAAACCGTTCTGCGGGGTAACCACGTGTAAACGAGAGCGATTTAGGAGTTTGCCGAGCATAGTTGAAGGAGAACGCCTGACGATGTGACTGTGCTAACAGATTAGCTGTGACGGAAACGCGTTGACACCCCTCGGCGCCAACGGTTATAATAGTGCTAATCACAGCCGCATTAACCAGCCGAGCTGGTGAACTCTCGATCGGATTGGCCCGCTAAACGCCCCGCGCCCACGCTCCCCTTTCGTATGTATCAAGGTACTGGGGAACTAAGTCGCATTCCGGGGACGTTACTATACCAACTGCCTGCTTTGTGTCATTGTGAAGGGAACATTGCAACAAAGGCATCAGGAGCCAGTTCATGTTTTGTAAATGGTGTGGGCTGGAAAGCGAAACCAGCAACGTTTGCAACTGGTGTCGCAAGCCATTTGCCGCGCCGTTAGCTGCCAGGGAGGGGCCGTCCGCACCGGAGCCGTCTGCACCGCCCTCGCCGCAGCCCCCAAATCAAAATGTTGGTTCGCCACCCGCGATGCGCGGTCAGACTGCGGGCCCCGTCGCGCTCGGCAGCTTCGACGACCTGGATGACGATTTCAGCCCTTCCCCTTTCGGCAGCCCGATCCGTCCGATTGCGCCGCAGGCCACGCCTTTGCCGCCTCCGGCCCGTCCAAGTCCGCCTGCGCCAACGCCCTTGCCGGCCAATCTGACAATTGCGCCGCCACCGGCGGCGAATCGGACGCCCGTATCGCCTCCACTACCGCCGTCAGCGGCTCAACCTCCAGTTCCACTTGCGCGGACTTTGCCACAGCCGCCAATCTCTCCAGGACGTGGCGGACCGGGATATACTCCCCCGGCGCCAAGACCGGCGGTCGATGACCGGCCGCCGCTGGAAGCAATACCGAACACGCGTACCGGCGGCGCTGGAAATGCGCCGCCACCTCCGGTTATTCCAATCTCGCGTCCTCCGGCCGCCCCGCCGGCTGCGGGACCACCTTTGCCTGCCGCGCGCCCCGTATTACCACTTGCGGGAGGTCCCAGTTCGCCGGTTACGCCGATTGCGGAAACTCCTCCTCCACCGGCAGGGGCTGCGCCGGCGCCGGTTCGTCCCGGTCCTGCTCCGCTGGTCGATCCGTTGCCGGACATGCCGGCGAAGGCGACGCCCGCGGTCGACATCGGCGACCTCGGACTGAAACCTTTGGGCGAAACCGACCTGGACGATGTCGCGCCGTTACAAGTGCCTGGGCGTGTTTTGGATCTTGGAGGCAGCGGACCGCCGCCACAACCGCGCGTGGGTTCAGCGCCGAGTGCGCCTCCGCCCCCGACAAGGGCAGGTGTGGCGACTGCTCCGCGTCCGAGCGGAGGAAGAACGTGGTATTGCCGATGGTGCGGGTTGGAGAGCGAAACTGCGGACCACTGTAGTTGGTGCCGTAAGGACTTGCGTAACCTCCCATCGGGGCACGGAAAAGGCCCGGCGGTGGTCGCAGGACGTCACGCGCCTCCGGCCAAGAAGGGTCCGACCAGGATTCCCGCGAAACCGCAAGAGCAAGTGACTCAAAAGCGAGATGAAAAGCCCGCTTCACCCAATGGCGGGACGGCGCCGCCGCTCGCGCCGCAATTGGGGACATTCACTCCGCAAAAGTCGAAATACTACTCGGATATGGTCATGGATCCGATCTCGGGCACGCATTATGATGCCGATACGGGAACTGCGGAGCCAGACCTCGCTCCGATCCAGGTGGAAGAGATTGATGATACAAAACAGGTACTCATCAATCTGGGAGTTCTGCTGCTGATCGCGCTGGTAGGAGCAGCAGTGGTTTCGGCATTTCCTGCTTCCTTTATTGCGGTCCTCGCGATTGCGAACTTCTCCGCGGGAATATCCATGCCGATACTCAGGACGGTTCCGTTTGCGGAGGAGGATTTCGGTGACGGTCCCCTGGCGATCGCGCTCATCGTCTTGCTTGGACCGTTTGCGGGGGGTATCGTTTATGGGGTCAAATGGATGATCCAATCCGGCGGTAACCCTGGCGTTGCGGGAGTCTTCGTTTCGTCTGTCGTGCTGCGAGCAGTTCTGGGTATCATGGCAGGCGTTCCACTTTCGTACATTCTTCCGTTCAGGGACTTGACCGCCCTGTCGATGATCGCACAATGGATTCCTCTCATAGCGATCGCTGGTTGGCTTGCGGCAGCGCCTTTCCACAAGCCGGACGAGTGATTTGTTAATCTTGGAAATGCAGAATACCCCGCGAGGCATTCCGCGCCTTGCGCGGTTAATGTGTGGCGGAAAACAACCGCTGCCATCCTATAGGTAAAGTCAGGCGTCACCGTCCACGGTTCGTCTGTAGGGGCGAATAATTCGCGCAAAGACTCAGTTCCTCCGTACGGCTGATCGCTAAAATTATTCGCCATCCTTCCTTAAGGCTGAACACTCAACACTTAATACTTTTACGTTCTTCCAGCGGGTTGATCCTGGCTGGCGGTGGGACGAACCACGCATGTTGCGCCCAAGTCCCGGAAACGCCGGCGCTCCGCATCCGCCTTCCGCTCCGGGACGTTTCTCATTACCGTTAACGGCAAATTCTCCATCTGTTTGCGCGCCTCAATGAGGTTGCAGATGAGAACACCCTGGAGATGCATCGCCACAGCGGTCTTGTCTCGCCCAGGATCGGTGAGAACGACGTCGTAGTTCTGGAGAATATCCGACTGCTCGGCCACGATTTTCGTTGGATCCTTCGGATCGACCAGCTTCAGAGCACGATTACACCGATCGCACGTATATTGGGTTGTTTTGATGGAAATCTTATGGACGGATTTGCAGAACGTGCAAGTAATCTCGCGAATCGGGACCTGCGCGCCGTCTTCATAGGGCACGCGGCGATGACAGCCTTCACAATCCCAATCGATCGTTGGTTCGCTGGGAAACTGCATCGTGCGGTCGCAGAACGGGCAATTCACTTCAACGGAGGGAGCGGCTCGCGCTCTCTGCAGGTTTAGCCCGCCAACAATGCCGAGGGCGACTGCGCAAACCGCGCCAAGCACGGAAACAACTTTCAGAAGCGTTAGAAAGAACGGTTTCTCGGGCATTCGACCGCCGATAAGCACGCAGAGGTAAAGAACTGAGAGGGAAACGAAAAGAAGGATTCCAGCGCGGAGCAGCATTCCGGATGCGGCCTCGATTTCGTTCTCGAGAATGTCCGACCGGGTGGTTGCGGTTTTTGCCATCCGAGACTCCTCGCGAAGGGGCGCAGCCCACAATGTCTATGTTTGGCCGGCGTCCATGAAATGCCTCGGCCGTCCAGTGTGTCTTCTCACAAGTATAGCCGCCGGTCATCACATTGTCAAGACATCCGTTGCTTGGTAACAGTTCACGATCCGTGGGGTAGGGGTGAAGCATTCGGGTTAGCGGTTGGCGGGTTCCAATACATTATGTCGTCCGAATGCTTCACCTCTACGCGCGGCCGATCGGCGTTTTACACGAATTGCGAACACTTACGATGCTTGGGGGTGTGTTCAGGGTGGATGTAAACAGTTTACAGGCTGTGTTTCGCGGTTAGTATTCGTGTGCATTCATTTAGTGGATCGAGATCTCGCACGAGCCATGTACCATAGAGGCTGGCGAGGACCATTTCCGTTTCGGACTCTTTTGCGGAACGAGTGCCGCCGCTGACTTTGCGCGCAGTGACAAGAGGCCGTATGGCCCGCTCCGCTGCGTTGTTCTCGGAAGGGACCTCCGGATGCTCCACAAAGGTGAAGAGCTCGTCGGCATTCGGCATGCCTCGCCCAGATACCCGATCGAGCTCGTCAATCTCACGCCCACCCGATGACGCCCCACCACCACCCCAGTCAGGTCCGGGGACGCTATATGCCGTCTCTTGCACACCCCGCAGTAGCGGCCTTTCATCCGATGCTCGATCAGCGAGTGCGGTACGAACGGTATCTCGATCATCTGGCGAACACGGTGCGTCCAACCGTCCGAAAGATGCCGCCCACAGTCGTGGCAGCAATCCAGTGCGCGCTTCACAATCTGCGTGGGGGCCTCCCGGTGACGAACGTAGGAATCCGCGCGCCTCCCGGTACGGGCCGTATGGCTTGCGGGTTTTCTTCTCGCGGGGAGCGCGGTTCGGCTCTACAAACGAAGGAACAGAGCGAGCTACCCCCGGAGGCGGGTCCTTGCGCAACCGCCCAAGCTGGGCTTCCAAGGCAGCTATCCGCTCAAGAAGTTGCTGATCGAGCTGCCATTGCTCCTTCTAAAGAGCGATCCGTTCATCTCGTGAAAGGGCGCCAATATCTGGCATGCCCTCCTATTCAACAACCATCGCAAAAAAGACTCCTGGTATGACGAACCCTGGTATGACGAACCATTGTTGCTATCTGAATAATAGGGCGATTCTCACCTATCGTGAACTGTTACCTACTTCCGAGGTCCATCCACAGTTATCGCTCGCGAGAGTATATGCCCCTCGCTGCCGCTGGGCGGGCTTACGCGCAGGAGGAGCGACAGAGTCGGCGCAATGTCCAGGGTGCTTACTCGGCCGGTATAGGTTCCAGGACGCATACCGAAACCGGCGATCAGCAGCGGCACGCGAGTGTCATAAGTATACGGTTCCGAGTGGCTGGTGCCCTTTTCGGTGTTTCGGGGCATGAAGCCAGGCTGGGAGACAATCAGCACGTCGCCGGAGACCTGAGGATTGAAGGAGACGGAAGCTCTGTTGCCAATGTCCGTGTGCGGCATGCGTCCCAGGAGAGCGTCGGACCGGCAATAGGCGGCGTAGATCCCGTGGACGCGCTCCAACGCCGCCGACGCAATGTGTTCCGCCCTTTCGATCGGAATTCTGCGTTTCGAGAACAGGTCGCGGTTGAGCCAGAGATACGGCTCGATATATGCATTCACCCACTTGCCCGCGCCCAGTTCTTTCTCCAATGCGTCCTGCGCCGCGCCCGTCGCCTGCTCCTCAGTCCAGATTCCGCCACGGATGCCGCGATCGCGCGCCGCTCTTGGGTTCGGCGCGGCGCCGTGGTCTGCGGTGAGAACGATTATTGCGTGTGACAGCCCGCCCGGCACGCTCGAGTTGAGAGCGTTGAGGAACTTGGAGAGCATCCGATCCGACCGAACCGATACGTCCAACACCTCCGCGCTGTCCGGCCCAAAGTTATGGCCGATGTAATCGTTGCTGGAAAGATTGATCGCCAGAATATCCGGGTTTTCGTGCTTGCCGAGACCTTCCGCGCCTATCAACCGCTCGGCTGACGTGAAGACGTACTCATTGGCAAACGGCGAGGAGGCAAACGCTCTGAAATACTTCTGGTTAGGAGCCGTTTGGCCGCAACTCATTACGTGAGGAAAGGCGATTCCAAGGCCGCCTCCGTCGCCGGCATATTCACCCGTCGGCGTCCAGAGCCGTTGGAGCGCCTGAGCGGAAACGGACGGCGTCCAGGTGGAATTGAAATAGCTCTGAGGGATTTTCTCGCCGTTCAGCCCGGAGATCCAGCCGGGCAGCGTCCCATTCTTGCAGAAGAACCGGCTGCTCATCCAGTTGCCGGAGCTATCGTCGAACCAGAAAACTCCGTCTGCCAGATGCCCGGCCATCAACACCGCGGCCCGGTCTTTCAGGGCGATGCCGAAAACCTTAGATTGCCCGCCGGTCGCCATTTTCAGCTCGTCTCCAACGGTGGTGACGCGCAGGTGGTGCGGGGATATTCCGATCGCTTTGACGGGCGTCCCGATCAGTGGGCTGCTGTCATCCTGCACGCAGTAGACCGACCGGTTGGTGCCATAATCCCACCAATCGTTGCCCACGATGCCGCTCTTATACGGCGGCGCGCCGGAGAGCAGCACGGAGTGGCCGGCGGCGGTCGCAAGAGGAAGATGATCGTGGTGCGCGTCCGGGAAATACGCTCCTCGCTCCATCAGGTACCGGAACCCTCCGACCTTCCCGCCGGATAACGCGGGGAGATAGAGGTCTTCGAACCGGGTGAGGTAATCCGCGCGGAACTGGTCTATAGAGATGAGAACGACGAGGCGGGGCCGAGAGTCACATGTTGCAGTAGAGCAACTGAAAACAGCGAGCCAAACAATTGCGGCGATAATGCGCAATATCAATTACTGGTCCATTCCACAGGAATATTGGGTTGATACCCGAGTGTGTTCAGAATCCTCACGAGCTCTTTCACGAGCTTCCGAAAGGACGAGGCTCCGGAATAAGCTTCAGCTAGATTCATTAAAGCAGACAAGGCTGCTTGATCGGCAGATTCCGAGTAGAATCGGCCCCTTTTAAGTAACTTTTTGATTTCATCTTTTGCGCTTCGCCTGCTCTCCGGATCGAAGGAGATCGCTGCGTTTGAACGAATCCCGCGTTTCCCTCGAAGCGATTCGATTGAAGCCAAAAACCACGCCTCGTACTCCTTCCGAGCCATCACAGACGCGAAAGGAAGACCAGTGTGGATCTCTCCAGCCCAGGTTGACATATCTCCGACATATTGACGCGCGCAATCGCTGTCCAAATCGAATACTACGATGATCGCAGAGGCGCCTTTTATTCGTGCCAGGGAAAGCGCTTTGCAAAACCCGTCATGCTTTACAAGCTGGTCTGTCTTTAACCGAATGGGCTTGCCGACGGATATTCCGACGATTCCCAGGCTGCGAACCAGGCGTCGCAAGAGAATCGGGAATGCTTCAACATCACCTTCTCCCTCGACGATTGGTTGAATCACGCGATAGTTGCCTCGGACAGCTCAGGATTGTGTTCTGACGGATCGGGCGACGCCGCGTCTAGTGCATTCGCACGCAGCAGCTCCCCGGGACTCATTAAGTGTTGTCGTATCGCAGCCACAGATGTCTTTCCTAGCTTAGCCACAGACGTGCAGCCATCGTTCCACGTAACCATTCGAATGTTGTCATCGTCGATCCACTCCGAGTCAAGGAAGTCGGGACTATGAGTTGAGACAATGATCTGACTCCTTCGCGCGGCTGCATGAATCAGCTCAGATACAGTCGTTAGCGCGCCCGGATGGATTGTTGATTCCGGTTCTTCGAAAGCCATCAGGGTCGGAGATGGCTGCTGGAGCACGGCAACAATTAGCGCCAGCACCCGCAAAGTTCCGTCGGACATGGCGGACAGTGGATGGAAAACTCTGCCTTGAAGCTTGCTTGATCGAGAGAGTTGGCCTATTGAAAGATACTTCTTATCTCCCGTGGTCGTAACACTGACCTCACTTATTCCGGGAACTATGGGCGACAGTAACTCAGCAACCCTTTGAAGGATGAATTCATCTTTGCTGGCTAGCCTATCCAGTACATTGGCTACATTGGCGCCATTTGAATAGAGCGTTCGGCCATCATCTGACTCAACGCCCTCTCGAATTGCACCCGGATCAAATGCAAAGACCTGAAGCCCGGCGAGTGCCGCGAATAGTGGAGTGACTTGTTTAAGCCCGCCAATTATTGGCAGTAGCAGCGCCTTCTCGTCGAGCTGAGGGAGGACACTTCCGAAATTAGATTCGAATTCCGAACGCGTTCTGTTGAACCAGAACTTACGATTGTCCTTCGTCGCAATATTGCATTTCTCTTGACTGACGAAGACTCCATCCGTGGAGGATCCTATACTAAGCGAATACTGGCCCCTTTCATGACTGCCACGGCCCAACCTAACGTCTATCTGTAACTGAAGATAGAACCCGCTTATTGCAGCGTCCAGAGAAGCATGCATTACACGCGTTCGGCCTCCTCTAAACTCGAATGCTGCCGTCAGTGGCATGCGCATGCAATCAGCTAGGAATGCGAGTGAGTCCAGGATGTTCGATTTTCCAGAGCTATTGCGTCCGACGAAGACCGTCGGATTGTCGAATAGAATCTCTTGTGACCGGATCGACCGATAGTGGACCAGATTCAGTTTCTCTATGAAAGGAATTGGTTTCAATTGGATTCCCGAGTTCGCTGCGCTTACTTCCGATTTTCAACCACGGCCATAACCCAGCCAATCAGGCAGGTTCTCTTCGCACCAACGCCGGTAGTCTTCCATGGTGTCGAAGGCTCGGAATCTCGCGTCGTCTAGAAGCGTGATGAAAAACCATCTTGAGCGCCTGGCGAATGAATTCGCGGCTCTGAAAGGCACAAAGTCGGCCTCCGCCGACTATCGTCTCAGTGCCCGGAGGGGCACTTCGTGTACTTGGAAGGCGCGGTTTCAACCGCCAGC
>JBGPOG010000120.1:0-9755 GCA_041487935.1 Chthonomonadia bacterium
CTGTGGTTATTGAGACCGGTAACGAGGCGTGAGACGTTTCGCATTTGATGACTAAACCGAACGACCATTGTTGGGATGAAGCATTCGGACGATCAATTTACGCTATCAGACACGGATTTGTGCCCGAACGCTTCATCCCTACTCGCACAATACTCCTTCGTGCGACCTGAGACAAGGACAAATAGACCATGGCCCGCATCCTAATAATCGACGACGACAAAGGACTCTGCAAAACGATCCGTCTTACATTGGCCAGGGCCGGACATGACGTTGTAACGGCGCCAAACGCCTTGGAGGGCCTTGAAAAGTTCGCGGACGGAACGTCGTGGGACCTGACGCTGACCGACCAGCGAATGCCGGGGATGGAAGGCATGGACGTCATTCGTGAGATCAAGGGCCGCAATCCGACCGCGCGAGTGTTGATGATGACCGCCTTCGGATCGGTTCAACTGGCGACCGAGGCGCTGCTGAGCGGCGCAACGGATTTTCTTCGCAAGCCGTTTTCTCCGGAGCTTCTTCGCACGTCCGTCGAGGCGGTTCTGAACCGGCTTCCGGAAATCGAGAGTTCGGTCGCAGACCCAGCCAAACCGAATGCGTTAGTGGAATCCGTTGCGCCGAAGATTCGGAATTTCATCAACGGCTACTTCTATTGGCCCATTCCGCTGCCGGAAGGCGTGGCATTCGCTCCCGTCCCGGCCGCCGAGGTGCGTCGGGCTTTCCACGTCGAAAAACCCACCGGCGAGGGAACCAGCACCGTCGTCGGTGTCATGCCGCACGTCCGCGAACAGGTTCGAGCCGGCGCCGGCTATGATTCGGCGCCCGACGATCCGCTCTGGAACATGGTCTGCCAGGTAGCGGTCATCAACTACCTGTGGGAACAGGCCGAGATGCCTCCGCCTTTCATTCCCCTCTACGAGCTAACCAGCGACCTGATGGCTGAGATTCGCAAACGCACGGGCTTTATGCCCACGCCCGTATATTAAGGTGTAGGAGCCGTAACATGTCGCGCATACTCGTGGTCGACGACGAGCATAACATTCGGATGATGGTCCGCCTGGCCCTTGAGCATCTCGGGCACGCGGTCGGGCTCGCGTCGGATGGGCCCGAAGGTCTGGAGAAATTCGGCAACGGCAGCGGCTGGGACCTTGTTCTTCTCGACCAGCGCATGCCGGGCATGGAAGGCCTGTACGTGCTTGAAGAAATCCGGATGCGCGATCCGAAAGCCCGGATCGTCATGATCACGGCGTTCGGAACGATAGACCTGGCCGTCGATACGATGAAGGCCGGAGCGAAGGGCTTCCTCCGCAAGCCATTCACTGCAGAGGTTCTACGAGGTTCGGTCCAGGCCGCTCTCGACGAAGCTCCGGCCGAACAGGCTGCGATCGCAACCGTGGGGATTACATTCGCGTGGACCACGGTAAACGGCTTTCGGATTGAAACGCAGCCTGGTCCAGGCGAGAAGACCGGTACCGGCCTTCGCCACGTCATCACCATCTATAGCCCCACCGGTGCAAGCCGGCGCTGCTCCGTTCTCCTTCCAGGCTACATCATCGAGCTGGCAAAGGCTTATGCCGATCGGGAGGAGATGCCTGGAGGAGACCGATTCTGGCAGGCGCTCTGCGAGGAGGTTGTTGCCAACTACCTCTGGCAGCACGCGGAATTCCCTCCCGACGAGGACCTCCGGGTAGATAACCTGACAACCGGACTCAAACGCTGGGCCGATTCGGTGTTGTCCGTAAACAAGTAGAGGATTTCTCCCGAACTGCCGCGAACGTGCTTCCACAATACCCATTTCCAATGAGGGCAGGAAGATGGCGAGTGAACGCTATATAATCGGAGTCGACGTGGGCACGGGCAGCGCGCGGGCGGGAATTTTCGACCTGAATGGCCTGATGCTGGCGTCTGCCGTCGAGCCGATCAAGATGTGGAAGCCAAAACCCGATTACGCCGAACAGAGCAGCGACGATATCTGGCGAGCCGTCTGCAAAGTCACGCGTAGCTGCCGCGAGCAGGCTGACTTGCCGCCGGAAGCGGTGGCCGGGATTAGTTATGATGCCACCTGCTCGCTCGTCGTCCTCGACCGAAACGGCGCGCCTCTGCCCGTGAACGACGAAGGCGCTGCCGGGCGAAACATCATCGTCTGGATGGACCATCGCGCCTTAGCCGAAACAGAAGAGATCAACTCCGCTGGTTACGCGGTTTTGAAATACGTAGGCGGCCGGCTCTCTCCCGAGATGGAAACACCTAAGCTGCGCTGGCTAAAGACCCATCTGCCGCAGACCTGGGCAAGCGCGGGCAAGTTCCTGGATCTGGCCGACTTCCTCACCTACCGCTCCACTGGCGTCGATGCGCGCAGCCTCTGTACCGTGGTCTGCAAGTGGACCTATCTGGGCCACGAGAACCGGTGGGACCGCGAATACCTGCGGGCGATAGAAATTGAAGATGCGTTCGACGGCGTTAAAGTAGTAGACGACGTTCGCCCCATGGGCGAGAGACTCGGCGCGCTCAACCCCGGAGCCGCAGGTGAATTGGGTCTGACGACCGACTGCGCCGTCGGGATCGGGATCATCGACGCCCATGCAGGCGGGCTGGGGCTGCTGGGAGCGGCCTGGGAAGGCAAGCCCTCGCGGGATCTCGGCGATCTCGAGCAGGCTCTCGCCTTCATTGGGGGCACGAGCAACTGCCTGATGGCGGTCGCGCGCGACTCGCGGTTCATCGACGGCGTCTGGGGGCCCTATTTCAGCGCGATGGTCCCAGGCATGTGGCTGAACGAAGCCGGCCAGACGACCGCCGGGAGCGCAATCGATCATGTCATTGCGGACCACGCCAACGCCGCGAATCTGCTTTCGGCGGCAGGTGCAACCGGAAAGACCATTTACGAGCTTCTTAACGACGAGGTTTCGCGCCTGCAAAACGAAAGCTCACGCGGGCCGGAGATCACAAAAGACGTCCACATCCTTCCCGACTTCCTCGGCAACCGGTCGCCAAAGGCGGACCCGCACATCCGCGGGCTGATAGATGGCCTGTCTCTTGACGAATCGATCACGTCGCATGCTCTTCGATATTACGCCGTCATTCAGGCGGTAGCCTACGGAATTCGAGACAACATCGAAGCGCTCAACCGCTCCGGCTACCGCATCGACAGCATGTACGTCGCCGGGGGCGGCACAAAGAATCCGCTATGGCTGCAGGAGCACGCCGACGCGACGGGCTGCACGATTCTCTTGCCCAAAGAACCTGAAGCGGTGCTGCTGGGGTCTGCCGTATTGGCAGCCACGGCCAGCGGCCATTACCCGGACATCTACGCGGCCATGCAGGGCATGAGCGGCTCCGGCGAAACCATCAAGCCGCGCCCGGAAACCGCGAAATATCATGCCGCAAAATATGCCATCTTCCAGGACCTCTACCGCGAGCAGAAGCGCCGCCGGGAAGCCATGGCGGATTTCTGATCGCACGTGAACGTGGAAGTACGCGGGCAACCTGAAATAATAGCGTTAGGAAACCAACGGTCTGATGGCTACGATGCGCGATGTTTTTGAAGTGTTGAATGAACTGAAACGTGACGGCGTCGTGGAAGATTATGCCGTGGGCGGCGGGATGGCATTCGTGTTTTATGTCGAGACGATCCGAACTTATGATATCGACGTGTTTGTCTTTCTGCCTCCCCAGGATGGACCGATCATACAAATGACACCGTTGTACGCGGACCTGAAGAGGCGAGGATTCGAGCCGCATCGCGAACACGTGATGATCCACGGTGTACCAGTGCAGTTCTTGCCTTCGTATAATGAGTTGGTGGATGATGCAATTAAAACGTCACAGCCCATCGAATATGAAGGAGTAGAAGTTCGAGTCGTTCGTCCTGAACATCTTATCGCGCTTGCGCTTCAAACCGGGGGTGAAATTCGGCGTGAACGTGTAAACCTCTTGACAACGGCGACCGACGTAGACGAAGAAGTCGTGCGCGAACTTCTCAAAAGATACGAGATTGCGACTTAGGGCGTAATGAAGGGAGCGGCCATTCATGGGGTCAATACAAAGACCGGATCCGGGCGAGATGGATCGCATTTTTCGGACAAAGAGAGAATGGCACAAAGAGCAGGCCAGCCTTTCTATGAAGGAAAAGGTCCGCATTTTGCTCTCAATGCAGCGAGCGGACTATCCCCTGCTCAAACGCCAGCGGCGACTCGAATGGTGGGAAAAACCATGGGAAATCGAGCCTTGAGGCCGCCCTCATGATAACGGCTGAAGGCTGCAGAGAGCGACGGGAGCGGCTGTGGGCGTCATTGCGTCCGAAGCCCGGCCACATTCTCCTCGCCGAGCCGATACACCTGGCCTGGCTCACCGGGTTTTATGTCTCTCCGTTCGTTTTCAGGACCCAAAGCGCGCCGGCGTACCTCCTTCTCGATGCCGGCGGTGCGAGCACTCTGGTTGCCGACAACATCTTACGCCCGCTTGCAGTGGAAGCGCACGTCGACGAGATTGTCGCCCCCATCTGGTATCGAGGAACAGAGTCGGCTGGCCTGCGACACGGTGTGGCCATCGATGCCGCATTGGAGTTAGTCCTCCAGCGCTCCGGCGCCAACATCGCGATTGATTCGTCAGTTCCGGCCTTACTCCTAAAGGCGCTTGGCGAGCGGCGAGATGATCTGGAGTTCTCAGATGTATCCGCTGCAATCCACCAATTGCGCCGATGCAAAATTGCGGATGAGATCGAAACGATTCGATTCTCGATCCGCGCCATGGAAGCCGGATTGAGTGCAGCCAGGCAGCAATTGATACCAGGTATGACCGAGATGGACGCATTCGCAATCGTTCAACAAGCTGCTACGGAATCAGCCGGAATGCCGGTGCTCGTTTACGGGGACTTCGTTTCCGGCCCGCGGACCGAACAAGGCGGAGGCCCTCCGAGCAATCGCATCATTGAAGCCAACGATCTGATCCTGCTGGACTTCTCGGTGGTCATCCAGGGGTACCGCGGGGATTTCGCTTCCACTTTCGTGGTGGATGGCGGCAAGCCGGCGAAAGCTCAGGCGCGCCTCGCGGAAACCTGTCTTGAGTCGCTCGCTGCGGGAGAATCGATGCTGCGCGCTGGAACCATGTGCCGCGACGTGGATGCCGAAATGCGAAAGGTCTACCTGAATCATGGGCTGAGCGACGCCTACGGCCACCATCTTGGGCACGGCCTGGGTCTGGGCCATCCGGACCCGCCCTATATCGTTCCACACAGCTCGGATACCCTGCAGTCGGGCGACGTGATCACGCTGGAACCGGGACAATATGTTCCGGGAGTAGGCGGCGTCCGTTTCGAGCGAAACTACCTGATCGCGGATACCGGCTACGAGCTGCTGACCCACCATCGTTTGGCGCTATAGCTCGCCCAACCCGTCTCATCTCGGCGTCGAAGGGTCTTGTATGTTCCATAGACCATATCCGATCTTGCTCGTCTGGCTCGTAACGCAATGCAGCGTAGCTCGCGGCGGCCAATCCGCGCCGAAGTCACCGGCGGGCCTTCTCGCGCGAATGCAGGCTGCCGCCTCAACTCTGGAGGATTATCAGGTCATGGGCGCCGGCACCGAGAACGGAAAGAAGAGCGAATTCAAGCTCTATTACAAGCGCCCGAACCTCGTGCGGGTCGATTCACATGACGGCCAGGTCGCCGTACAGCCGAACGGCGAAATCAGGGGCCGCATGGGCAAAGGGCTATTTGGAAAGCTCTCGCAGCAGCTCGGCCGGCACGACAAGCGGCTTAATGACGATGAGGGGATTCCGTTCTACGAAACGCACTATCTGGCGATGATTTCGCGCATCAAATCACAGGCCGAACATGGCGCCACGCTGAAGACCGGCGTGAAACAAGGACAGTATATTCTGAACGTCCAGTCGCGGCAAACTGTCTGGAAGTATGTGATCGACAGCACCTCCCTATACCTGATCGAGAACAGCCGATCGGTCCGCGGCAAGCAGGTCGATTATACGCGATACTCCAGTTTTCATCCAAACACAGGCATCAAGGCCGAACTATTCAAGTTTTAGCAAGAGGACCCATTGTCGACGTCAGAACTGCAAGAACCCGCGCCGGAAACACCGCTCGAACAGGCATTGGAACGTACCGAACAGGAATACCGCCGGTTCTGGCTGGTCATCGGCGCGGGTTGGCTGCTGACGAACGTCGCTTATAGCATCACCAACCTCCCGATGCGCTTCGTTCTCATGGACCAGTTCAAGCTCAGCGCGGCGGGAGTAGCCTGGTTCCTCTTCGTCACCCAATTCACCAATTACATCAAGCCGCTTGCCGGCTTTCTCTCGGATGCAATTCCATTCCTTGGAACTCACCGCCGGCACTACCTGCTCGTTGGGCTTACCGCTTGCGGAGCAATGTGGCTCATCCTCGGCGTCGTTCCGCGCAGCTACTACTGGTGGCTGTTCACCTATGGATTTCTCCACATCTTCATTGTGCTTATAAGCACCGTGCTCGGCGGAGTCATGTCGGAGGGCGGGCATCGTTACCATGCCAGCGGACGGCTTAGCGCCCAGCGGATCGGCATCTTTCGCTTGGCCGTCTTGTTCGAGTCAGCCGGCGGTCTTTTGGCCCGGTTCGACTTTCTGGTTTCCTCCGTAATTACCTCCGTTTTGCACTTCGTCCTAGTGCCGCTCTTCCGGCGCGAGCTGAAGGAAGAGTCAAACCCGCAGCCCGATTTCACCGCTTGGAAGGAGACAAAACGCCAGGCCAACGCGCTGTATCAGTCACGGACGCTCTGGTGCGCCGCCGGGTTGGTGTTTCTGGTGATCGCCGCGCCGGGGTTTACCACTCCGCTGCTTTTCTATCAAAGGGAAACGCTGCACTTTTCCATGGAGTTCATCGGACTGCTCCGGCTGATCTCCGGCGCGTGCGGGGTGCTCGGGGCATTCGCGTTCAGTAGATTGTGCGGACGGTACAACCTTCGGCCACTGCTCACGATGGGGATTATCACCCACGTCGTGGCGGCGCTGCTCTATCTGGGATATCGTGACCGAATGTCGGCCCTCGTGATCTCAGGCCTTTACGAAGCCGCGCAAACCCTCGCCCTATTACCGCTCTACGACCTTGCCATTCGCGCTACGCCCAGGGGGAGCGAGGCGCTGGGGTACTCGGTAATGATGAGCGTTTGGAACCTGACAAACGGGCTTAGCGACCTCCTCGGCGCCAAGCTGTTCGGCGTCGGAGGCGTCGGATTCACCGGCCTGATTTTCCTGAACGCCGGCACGACCGCGCTGGTCTTGATCGCCATACCGTTCCTGCCAAGGGCTTTGACCGACCGCAAAGACCGGCAGGCGGCAGCGCCGCCTGTTGGCGTTGAATCGTAAGGTGCAAGTTTCGGGTGTCCTGCCAAAGTGAAAATGTCCTATCCGGGACCAAGCTGCTTTCGACGTTTGTCCTTAGAAGTGGGAAGAGCGGGCCTCCAAGCAGATAGGTTAACCGGAGATTCTTATCGGAACGGATAAACGAGCAAAGGCCGCCAGGATGCCAGGCGGCCTTTGTTGTTACTTCAGATCCTTTGGTAGATTATACGCCGGCAGTTGTTGGCGTCTCGCTTGCGGCAGATGTTGCGCTGCTGGACTTCACAACAGCCTGCGCGGTTACGCTGCGGGATTCCAGGATCATCCTGCGGTTCACCAGCACGTCGGTGTTTAGCCACGTGACGAATCCGGAAACCAGGGCAACGCCCGAAACGAACAGCCAGAGCAGCGAGTTCGCAACGAGCTGAAGAACCTCGATGACTTTCTCAGGCGGCTCGCTATACGCATCGCCTCTTGTTAGATAGAGATGCGCGAACTTGACGGCTGCGCCTACAGCGATTAAGAAGCAAACCCAGTGAGTAATACGGAAGAGAGTGATCAGTTTCTTGGTCGAAGCCACGTCTTCCGCCATTCCCAGGACATACGTCTGAACGGCTCCGCTTTCGTTGCTCATTGCTAACGGTCCTCCTGTTTCAGTTGCGCGGTGGACGGCAGTTCGGCCCAAAGGCCGCGCACGAATCCCCGACACTTGGTCGGCGCGAATTTACGCGCATCGAGTTTACAACCGAGGTGGAACACACCAGCATGGCTTGCAGAGATTTCGACGGCGCGAGGAGTGCGCACAAATCCGCCGCCTTGACGATCACCCCCATTCGTCGGCCGAATGTACAGCATCGTTCGGCAGAGTAATCACAGCGTTGCGAATACTACGCTGTAGTTCATCATCTTAAACAAGGTTTCCTGCCGAGCGATTAATACCTTCGCAATTCCTCGGTCCTTCGTAGTTTGTCTCGATGGGATTTGGGCTTCCGGGCGAAAACCGGCGGTTCTCCCGACCGATTGACACGCCCGCTCTCTTGGCCCTATAATAGCGCAACGGTAGGCTATTCGCATGTTGAAGGTGCGGAGGTGCCGGCGGGAATTGGGGGCTAATATGAGAAGTGATGGGATTGATGGGAGTGATGAAAGTCGAGCGAAAGAACTATCACATGATTCCCATGCCTCCCAAGCGCCAGAGCGCCTGCTTATTCCGCGAGGCGATTACCAGACTCTCCTTTCCTTCCAGAAAGCCGAGGTCGTTTATGATGTTACTTTCCGATTTGCGCACAAGTTCCTCGACAGGGGTGACCGCACGATTGATCAGATGATCCAGTCCGCCCGCTCAGGGAAAAAGAACATTCTTGAGGGAAGTAAGGCCGCTCTCACGTCTAAGGAAACTGAAATCAAGCTCACCAACGTGGCCCGCGCCAGCCTGGAAGAATTGCTGGATGACTACAAAGACTATCTCCGAGCGCGCGACCTTAGGATTTGGGACAAGGACTCCAAGCAGGCTCAATTCGTCCGCAAGCTGGGCCGCAAGACGCCGCAGACTTACGAGGATTACCGTGAATTCGTCGAGACTCGCCCGCCAGAGGTCGTGGCAAATATCGCTCTGTGCCTAATCCATCAGACCAATTACTTGATTGACCGGCAGCTTCGCCGTTTGGAGAAGGAATTCGTCGAACAGGGCGGCCTACGTGAGCGCATGACGCGCGTACGGCTGCAGCATCGGAGTAAGCAGAATACTTCCCACTAATCCCCTGATTCCCATGATTCCCATCAATCCCATAATTCCCATGACTCCCATAAGCCACTAGAGAAACCCTAAAACGAGACACCGGCCAACTTAACCCGTAACTCCCTCCGCCTCCTCCTGACCATTCTTTCGCCGATCCGACCGGTCAAACCAAACATACAAAGTAGGCAACAGAAACCATGCGAGTGGCCTGGAGAGGGCTATTCCGCCGATGACCACGGCCGCGAGCGGGCGCTCGACCGTGGCGCCGATGCCGGAGGCAAGCAGGAACGGCAGCAGGGCCAGCACTCCGATGAGCGCGCTCAGGATCTCCGGCCGCAGCCGCTCGATGGCGCCCTGGATGGCCGCCTCGCGCGTCGGCAGGCCCCTGCGCTTCAGGCGGTCGATGAAGGAGACCATGATCGTGCTGTTCTGCACCGCAATCCCGAAGTTTGCGATATACCCAATGATGGCCGGCACGGAGATCGGCAGACCCATGATCAGGAGCAGCACCGTGCCGCCGATGATGGAAAGCGGAATGGTCGTGAGGACCACCAGCGAATCGCGCATCGAATTGAAGCAGGCGTAGACCAGCACGAAGATAAGCAGCAGCGCGGCAGGGCCCGCCCAATAGAGGGTCTCCAGTGCGTGCTGGAGCTCTTCAACCGCCCCGCCCCATTCGAGGTTATAGCCCGGAGGC
>JBGPOG010000121.1:0-9752 GCA_041487935.1 Chthonomonadia bacterium
CCGAAGCTCGTTATAGCTCTCAAACCGCACGAATTTTGTATCGCTTCTTCCGTTATTCCGGTGGCGTCGCGTTATGATAGCACACGGCACGCCCGCAGCTTCTGCGGCGGCCCCGTCCACATCCGGCCGGTCTCCAACGTAAAGTATTTGTCGAGGGCTTAAACCGAGATGCTCGATTACCCTCCGGATGCCCTTGGGGTCCGGCTTGAATGCGCCCACACCAGGATCTTGCGCGCACATCGTGACATCGAAATAGTCCAGTACACCCAGGGCGGCAAGCTTATCCATCGCCGGATAGTCCGAAAAGCTGCCGAGCTTTACTCCGCGGCGGCGGCACTCGTTAAGCAGTTCCGTCAGGCCTTCTTCTTTATATCGGTTAATGATCCGAAGCGGCTCACGTTCCATCCACTGCGAAACGCAAATCTCAACAGCCTCTCTTTTCACGCCTGCCCGCTCACTTGCAAATCCAATTTGCGCGGCTGCAAGGTCATCCACGGTCTCAGCCGCGTTGCGGAGTTCCTCCTGCGCTCGGCGGTACGCCGCGATGATCTTCACAGCCGCAAGGCCGGCAGCAGGCCGGAACGCATGGTAGCGCAGCAGCCGCCGCAGCATCGCGTTGCGCAGCGGCTCTTGCCGGTACAACGTTCCATCCACGTCGAACACGAGCGCGCTTAAAGAGGCAAGATCCAACTGAAAGGGCTTGCTCAACTCTGCAACTCTGGCGGCTGCTCGTCCACCGGTTTGGCGCCAACCGTCTGTGGCCATAGTGTCTCGATCCCGAAGGCGGACATGACGATCAGGGTTGGCAGTATTGGGACAGAATACCGTCCAAGTGCCAACAGCGCGGCCAGAAGGATATTCAGATAGAGTATCGGCAGGAAGATGATCCAGGCAGGCCGGTTTTCCGCCAGGGCTCGCCGCCATCCGGCAATCGCGAACAGCCAGGCGAGCGCCGCAGGGACACCGGCAATGATGGAGTTGGTTTTGGAAGTCATCTGGTACCAGAAAGTAAAGATTCCGGTCGAGAACTTCTTCACGAATGCCACGGGATCGGAGACCAGCTTCTCCTTTGCGGCCTGATTCAGCAAGCGGTCCGTTTCCAGGTCGTTAGCTTCCCACACCGCGCCCTGCCTCGCGCAGATCTCCTTGAACCAAGCATTGGACTCATTTTCGCCGTCAGTATAGGGAGGCCGTTGAAGCAGTGCGTATTGGGGCTTCGAAAAAATGTAGCCTCGAAGGAAGGCGTCGCTCAGGCCCGTGGTAATCGGCACGAAGTGGCCGGTGACCGAATAATTCCGTATCGTCCAAGGCGAAATAGTAAATGCCATCAAACCGACCGTTGCTATTACCGCCGTCCAGATGGAGCCTGGTGAAGGTTGGCTGTCATCTTTTTGCCTCCGCTGCCACGCCCAAAGCGCGAGAAACAGGACCGGATAGAGCAGAATTACGGCTTTAGTCAGCGCGGCAAGCCCCGTTGATATCCCGAACGTAGCGCCGTTCCTAACACTCGGCTGTTCGTAGAATCGAACCGACCGCCAAACCGTGAGCGTTACGAGAAAAGTGAACAACACCTCCAGATGAAGGTCTGGAACATATCGGAGCATCGCCGGATGGATCGCGCAAATAGCGGCGGCTATAACTCCTGTCCGCTGATTGAACAGCCTCCTGCCGATTTCGAACGCGAGTAGCGCGGTGCCCGCGAACATAAACGCCTGGACGATCTGCACGATCGGGCTGTTGTCACCCGCGATGAAGTAGATGCCCCCGATCATCGCCGGATACAATGGCGACCGCCGTTTGAGAAGCAATCCGTACTTTTCGAACCCATCGCCATGAGCGAGGCTGCGGCCCATCGCCCCAAAGTAATAAGGGTCGTTCGTGTTCGTTACGAATCCCTGCGCCCGCCAACCGACAAAAATCATCAACAACGCCGTCAAGAGCGCGAATGCAAAGACGGCTGCCCAAATCGGCAGTCGCCTATCGGATTGACCTTTAGTAATAACCAAAGAAATCGACCCCGCTTGTGGGACAGGATGGTGCTCTTTTTGCGTCCCGCTTAAATTCGCATCTGCCGCGCCGCGCTTCGGCGAAGAAATGTCCTAACCCGTATTATTCGCGTTAATTCGGAGCGCGGGCGTCCCCGCCCGCACATTGGGCCGGTCATGAATAACCCAGACTAAGTAAGTTGTTGGACGAAATCCTTTACCGCTGTAGCTTGATTATCAATCGCAGATCGAGGATCGGGAGGCGCTGAAGCAGATTCTGCGGCAATGGGGGACTTCGGCGAGGGGTTCACTGCGCGAGTCGATTTCGCGGGCCCACGACCTCCACGTTTCCGCCACGGCAACCACGTACATTATGGCGTGAAACTAAGATTAATGAGCGCCGCGGCCGGTCAACACGGCCGGAATGGTCTTCAGGACAAGTCCGACGTCGCCCCAGAACGACATCGTGTCAATGTACATCAGATCGAGCTCGATCCAGTGGTCGAACGGAATGTTGCTTCGGCCGGTGACCTGCCAAACGCACGTGATTCCCGGTTTGACCGCCAGCCTGCCGAACTCGCGAGGGCCGTATTTCGCCACTTCGTGCGGCACCGGCGGCCGTGGGCCCACAATGCTCATATCCCCGATGAAAACATTCCACAACTGCGGCAGCTCATCCAGGCTTAGCTTCCGGATAAACTTGCCGATGGAAGTCAGCCTGGGATCGTCCTTAATCTTAAAGACTGGCCCGGACACCTCGTTCAGGTGCAGTAGTTTGTGTTTCTTGGCTTCAGCATCGGCGCACATGGACCGGAATTTGTAGCAGGTGAACTCCTTGCCGCCTGCGCCGACACGGGTCTGCTTGAAGATGATTGGACCTCTGGATGTCGTGCGGACTAAGAGAGCCACAATGAGCACGATCGGGGAGAGGGCGACCAGGGCGATAGAAGAGATAACGATATCGAATACCCTCTTTATCCGCGCGTACGGCACCTGCTTGACGGGTATATGAGGAGCAAATTGTGGGCTGAAGATCGCGCTGGTAACGCGAATTCCATTGAATGCAGCGTGGTCCATGCTGCTGCGAACAGCCAGCGGTGGCTCGGTACCTTTCACCGTTGCCATCTCCGGTTACTCCTCCATGTAATAGCTTTAATTCGACCCATCGAGCGGCGAATAGGACCGGAAATCCAGACTCGATTGGGCACTTTCAAAAACCGGTGTCACGTTCACAGTTCGCCCGTGAAACTTAGCACAATGTCCTTACGTGCAAGTTCTGTGCCAAATGTGACAGCCCCGCGTGAAAAACATTAGTTTTTTGAGGTCATTGCAAAATACCGCATATTCGTCATGCTGCAAAGTCCATACGGATCCGTACGGGGACATCTGCTTTTGCCTTACTCAGTGCAACCTGTGAGATCACAAGCAGATCCTTCCAGGATGACGGAACACGATGACTTCGTCGAGTTTTGCAACTACCTCTTTTAGCTCTGCATAGTTAATGTTCCGTACTCTTAACAGAATGTGCTATCGAGGTTTACCTTTGGAGCGGCCGGATTCGCGGATACCCAGCAAGACCCTGTAAACGAGATTCCTGGGGAGCTTGAGGGATAACGATACGGATTCTACTGCGTTTCGCGGAGACGTTCCCGCGGCAATCGCTGCTTCCAACGCTACCTGGATTTCCGACAGATTCGGCGATGCACGCTTCCCATCGTCGATTTCGGATGGTCCCACAACCAACGTAAACTCGCCGCGCGGCGTATTCGTTCGGAAGTGCTCGATGGCCCCCTGTATCGTTCCACGAAAGATCTCTTCAAATTTCTTGGTCAGTTCGCGGGCAACGGCGATATCCCTCGATCCGAGAGCCTCGAATAACGCTTCGAGCGTCGAGACCAGTCGTCCGGGAGATTCAAAGAGGACTGTCGTTCGCTTCTCGATACGCAAGGCTTCGAAGAACTCCCTGCGATCGGTTCGCGCGCGCGGGGGAAACCCGTCGAAGGCGAACCGCCCGGTCGGCATACCGGATGCCACAAGCGCCGCGAGAGCGGCGCTTGGCCCGGGAACCGGAATGATGGAGATTCCTTTTTCGATCGCCTGCCCAATAAGCTGCGAACCTGGATCGGAGACTCCCGGCGTGCCCGCGTCGGAAACCAGGGCGATCGAATCCCCGCGCTCTAACCTCTCGATCAGATTCTCGGTCTTGCTGGCTTTCGTGTGCTGGTGGAACGAAGTGAACGGGGTGTGAATCTCATAGCGGCCGAGCAGCTTTCGCGTAACCCGAGTGTCTTCGGCCGCGATCAAGTCGACCTCCTCGAGCAGTCGTATTGCTCTAAGCGTAATATCTTCGAGATTGCCGATCGGCGTCGAGACGATATAGAGGGTGCCTGCCATGCGTGTGAGTCCCTGCAGAGAAAAGGGCAGCCAGGCCGGCCGCCCCAATTCCTCAGGTATTGCTATTGGCGCCGCAGAGTTTGGCTATTGGATTTTGCGGGTCGCGTCCTTATCCTTTTTTGGCGTCGTCGCCGGCGGCTCCGGGCTAGGACTCGTGTTCTTGCCAGGCGCGGGAACCGTGAACGTGCCCGATTGCAGCACCTTCGTTCCGCCAGGCTTGCTCTGGGCGCCGGCAGGGTTTTTCTTCTTCTCTTCGTCCGTCTTCTTCTTTTCTTCTTCTTGTTTCTTCTTGGCCTCTTCCGCCTGCTTGCGCTCTTCCTCGGTGATCTGGGTGATGCGAGTAGCTTCCTGGGCCGCAAGCTCCGGGCGCCCAAGATCCTTAAGGGCTCTCTCCAAACGCACGTGAGTCTGCTTATTGCTCGTTCCGGTCTCCCAGCGAAGCAGACGCTGTATAAGGGTGTACTGCTTTAGAGCCTCATCGTCTTTTTTCGCTTCACGATACAACTGGGCAAGATCGAACCGGGTCGACTGATCTTCCGTCGATTTCAGCCCTGCTTCGTAGAGCTTGATCACCTCGCTGCGCTTCTTCTCCCTCTCCGGGCCCGGCGGCGCAAGAATGTAATCGTGTTGGTAGATCGTCTTACCCAGAACCAGCGCCGCCGCGGCGTCGTGCGGGTTCTTGGCGACGTATTCCGCCAGGTCTTTGGGGAACTGCTGCCGGTTCTTCATTGAATCCATGTCGAAAGACCCGCCGAACATCCCGTTCGATTTGGCGTAATCGTAACGCCACTTGAGCGACTGATCGCTCCAGACCAGCTTTGCGCTCTTCTCTTCCTTCTGCATCAGCTCGCCGAACGCCGTTTGGGCTTTCTGCTTTTTGAAGTCCTCGAGCAGCTTCACTTTGTTCTTTTCGTAATCCTTGGGCAGCTCGCGTTTGTACTCTTCCATCTTGATGATGTGGTAACCGTAACTTGTTTTCACAATGCCGCTCACCTGGCCGGGCTTCAGCGCCCGAGCGGCATCCGCAAATTCGGGCATATAATTCGATAAGGGAGCCACGCCCAGATCCCCGCCTTTCTTGGGTCCGGATGGTTCCATCTTCTTCGTCTTTGGATCGTATTTGGTTGGTTGATTGCTCGGGTCGTCCGTATTCTCGTTCGCCAGAGTCGCGAAGTCTTTACCGGCCTTCACCTCCGCCAGGATCTTTTCCGCCTTGTTCTTGGCCTGGGCCTCAGGAACTTTGCTCGTGGAAACGAGTATATGGCGGACGCGCGCCTGGTCGTAGGTCTTGAGCAGATCCTGTTCGTTGAGTTTTTGACCGCTCTCATAGCTCTTTCGCAGCTCTTGGGGCAGCAGCATGTTTTTCAGTTCCTGCCGGTAATCCGACAGCGAATAGCCTTGCATGTCGAGCATGCGTTCATAATCCGCATCAGGCACCGGTTTGCCGCCGCGTGCGAGCTGGGTTTTCTCATCTCTGATCTGCTTATCGATATCCGCATCGGAAACGGTGAGCCCTGCCTTCTTGGCTGCCGCCCGCATGACGGCCTGGCTGATCAAATTGTTCAGGATATAACCCTGGAATGTCGCCGCCTGAAGATCGCTGCTGCCCGCGTTGCTCTTCATTCGATCCCAAAGACGATCGTATTCCTGGCGTGTCACCGGCTCGCCGTTTACCGTTACAACGGTTTGTCCGCTCGCGCGCTCTTGATCCGCGCGGCTCGGTCCGCCGCCCATCGGGCCGGTGCCGAAGTATGCGATGATGCCAAATCCGAAGACGAAAGCCAGGACAATGTACATGAGCCGGTGCTCGGCAAACCTGCGCCAGTAAGTAATCGAGGTGATATTCCGCCCGGATCGGGATTTGGAGGGGTACTGTCGTGCCATTGAGATATTAGTCCTTTAGCAGCTCTCGCAGCGCCGCGAGGCAGGCCCGCGATCCCTGCTCCGGAGTGCCGTCTTGAGGAATATAGTGTGTTTCCAGTGAGATATAGCCATTGTAGCCAATATTGCCAAGAGCCTCGAATTGGCCGGTGTAATCGATGTCTCCGCGACCCATGACGGTCCAGTCATAGCCGGTGCCATCCTGGCGGATGACCGCATCCTTCACATGAACGTGGGCGAGAAACGGCCGGATCTCCTCAAACCCATCGGGGAACGGCCGCTCGCCGGCTAGATAGGCATTTCCGGGATCCCAGCAAGCCCGCACGCGCGGCGAATCGATCTTTGAGATCACCCTGGCGGCTTCCGCTCCCGTGCCCACGAAGCAAGCATGCTCATTTTCCAATACGAGAATTACGCCCTCTTCCTCCGCCACCTTAACCGGCTTTGCGAACGCATCGACGATCTGGTCCTCGATCTCGACCGACATCGTCCCCTGGCGCCAGAAAGTAAATACACGGATCAGGTCTGTTCCAAAGCTGTGGGCGTGGGCGCAGCAGCGGCGAAGTACCTCGATCTGCTCGTCCATCGTGCGCGCCTTGGCCAGGTGCATGGGGCCGCGCACAGCGGCTAAATCGTCGTGAAGGTCGCACTTGTAAACGGGCGTCGAGAGACAGGAGACCGTAATCCCCCGCGCGTCCATCGCCTTCTTGGCGCGCGACACCTGCGACGCATCGAGGTCTGCGATGTTCGTATCCCACAATCCACGGAGCTCCGCATGGCGCACGCCGTATTCGCCCATGACGTCGAGCGCGTGCTCGAAGTCTTGCGAGATCTCGTCGGTAATTACGGATAACTTCATATGGTAGTGCAACCTTATCTGTCGCGGCTCATCTATGGCCGGGCTATGTTACCGCACCAATCGGCGCGTTGTCAAATGGCATCATTGGCCGTAACTGTTCAGGCTTGGTGAGAGCGAAAAACGGATTCCACACTCCGTTCGGAATGACGAGGTGGGCGGCGCCGTCATTCCGAACGGAGTGAGGAATCCCGCTTAGACTAATTCTCATGAATTGTGAACAGTTACCCTTGGCCAGGATAGTGGCGTCTTTTAGTGCGTATCCGCCCGTAGGTAGAAATAATTTGAGGTTTTTTTACGTAAACACTTGACAGTAGACGGCTGTCATTGTACACTTATTCGTACAAGCAGGTTTCGAAACGTGCAGGGGGGCCAAGACTATGACTAGAGGGTTAACAGACAAGCAAGACCGGATTCTCAAGTTCATTCTGGAATACGTGAACGACAAGGGATATCCGCCATCGATTAGAGAAATCGGAAACGCATTCGGCATCTCGAGCTTGCGCGGCGTTACGGTGCACCTCGATGCGTTGGAACGCAAGGGCTACATTAAGCGTGCGAGCACCTCGCGCTCGATCACCGTCATTGGGCAGACGGGCGCCACCGCGCCCAGCCGCAACGTTGCCTTCCTCCCGGTTCTCGGAAAGATCGCGGCCGGTATTCCGATCCTTGCGAACGAAAACGTTGAATACTACGTTCCCGTGCCGCAAGAACTGGTTCATACATCGCCCGGCGCATTCGTTCTGGAGATCAAGGGCGACAGCATGATCGGCGAACATATCATACCCAAGGATCTGGTTGTAATCAAGCCGCAGCAAGCCGCGGATAACGGCGATCTGGTCGCGGTATTGATTGGCGATGAAGCGACGGTCAAGCGGATCAAGTTCGATGGCAGCCGCGTGCGGCTGATGCCTGCAAATCCGGCATACGATCCAATCGAGGTCAACCGCGAAGACAGCCGTGTCGTGGGTAAAGTCATCGGGCTGATGAGAAACTACGCCGTACACTGACGGAGTGCTTAGTATTGAGTGTTAAGTATTGGATATTCAGTTTCTAGCGGGCCATGTTAAGGTGAGTTTCGCAATCGACTGATCATTCGAAGGCACATTAAGCGAACATCTAAACACTGAACACTTGCACACTTAACACTCAAAACATAAAACTCGCTGTCAGGCGCTGCCGGCCATCTCCAGCCTTTTCCGGAGCCGGTTCATTTCCGCTTGCAAGCGGTCCATTTTCTGGAGAAGATCCAGGATGACTTCGACCCCGGCCAGGTTCACTCCCATGTCTTGCGTGAACCTTCTAATCTGCAGCAAACGCTCGATATCCGCCTCGGAATAGAGGCGGTTTTTGTTATTGACACGGCTCGGCAGAACGAGACCCAGCCGCTCGTATAGCCGCACGGTCTGCGGATGTAATCCGGTCAACTGGGCGGCAATGCTGATCATATAAACCGGCTCTTGCGGATCACGATGAGCCATGTGATCGCCTCCCCTCACGCTTGCGCTTTGTCCCCGCGTATTCTGGCCAGCTCGCCAAGGAGCTCCCGCTCCCGCTGTGATAGGTCTTTCGGTACGGAGACCCGTACTCTGGCATAGAGATCGCCCGGTTTCTTACCGCCCCCGGCGGGCATTCCCTGTCCGGTAATTCTGATCTTCTGCCCGCTCTGAACGCCCGGAGGAACCGTAAGCGTCCGCTCGCCGTTCAGCGTCTTCACGCCGATATCGCCCCCGAGCGCCGCGACCGTGTAGGGAATGGTTACGTCCGTGAAAAGGTCGCTTCCCTCGCGCTCGAAACCCGGGTGCGGTTTCAACCTCACCATTAAGTAGAGATCGCCGCGCTTTCCGCCAGGTCCCGCGGCCCCTTCGCCGGCAAGGCGTATTCGCTGCCCTTCCTTCACACCAGCAGGGATCTTGACGTCGACTTTGCGGGTCCTGCCAACTCGGCCCACGCCGCGGCATTCCGGACAGATGGAGCCCAAATCGATATTCCCCCGGCTATCCCGCGCCGCTCCCGTTCCATTGCACTTTGGGCAGATATCCTCAATCCGAAGGGTGAGGGCCTTTGAGGCACCGGCCGCAGCCTCTTCCAGGGTCAAATCGATGCCATATTCGACATCTTCGCCTCGTTCCGGCATTCGGGCCGAATTCGCTTGAGCGCCCTTTCGCCCGCCGAAAAGAGTGGCGAAGAGCTCGCTCAGATCTGGCGTCGAGCCGCCGCCGAATTCGAATTCAAATCCACCCGGCCGAGTCCCGCCCCCCCTTGGAGCGCCCGTTCGGCTATAGGCCTTCCACTGTTCGCCGAGGCTGTCGTACTGCGAGCGCTTCTTTGAGTCGCTCAGAATGTCGTATGCCTCGCTAATCTCCTTGAACCTCGATTCAGCGGACTTGTCTCCCGGGTTGACGTCCGGATGGTATTTCCGGGCGAGCTTGCGGTAGGCGGATTTAATCTCTTTCTCATCCGCGGTGCGAGCCACGCCGAGAATCTTATAATAGTCTTTGTAATCCGGACCGTTCACGAGAATTCCCCGTGGAATAAATTCAAAGATTAGAGAGGTAATTGCAAAAGTCGCACTGCCGTCATGCTGAACGGAGTGAAGCATCCGCTTTTAGCCCGGCGCCGAAACATCTGTGAGA
>JBGPOG010000122.1:0-9693 GCA_041487935.1 Chthonomonadia bacterium
ACGCGGCGGAATGAGACTTGCGTGTTCTGGTCATCATGATGATTTGAAGTCTAACTTATTTTCGCCGATTCAATTGTCCAGATTCTTGGGGCCATTATAAAGAACCAGATAGCTCGGTCCAAGTCCACAGTCCCGGATCGGACAGTCACAACGTCAAAGCCAAACCTCCTGGCAATTCGTCGCTTCGACAAGATATTATAATAGGACGGCTTGAGCCGTCCAATCGAGAACCAATCAAGTTCCGAGACGACGATCAAATCGACGTCATTCGGCTCGTCTATATCTGTGACGAAGCTGCCATCTATGATTATACTCCCAGTTTTGACAACGGATTTTGCTTCCCCGACAAACATCCGGAGACGGCGCATCAGGTCTTGCCGGCAATCCGTCCTGCGGAAACGACCAAACGCTCTCGCTATTTCCTCCAAATCGCAATCGTGAATGCCGGCTGGTGAGAGCCTGTGCTCATCAAATGCAGGTAGAGCCACATAAACCTCTCTATGTTCAAGCCATTTGAAACGCCCTGGCTCGGAACAGGAAATCCACCAGGCTGCCTTCGTGCGGCTGCAGCCAGTTTAGCTGGACCGTGGGGATTGGACCAAGATTGAGCCGGTCTATCTGAGTGCAGTCGATAAGCTGCTTGCGAAAACACTCGTCGTTCGTGAGCGCTGTTGCAACGAGCGTCTGGCCGATCCGGCTCAGCATCTTCTCCTGCGGGCATTCGACCACACTCGCAAACGGAAACATGTACTCCGTGTTGGCGAGTGTTCGGTCCGGAGAGTCGCAGTAAACGACAGTTGGCCGGAGGTACGCGTTTCGCTCGCTTCGGATCAGCCGGTCGCCTTCGCGGTACTTCGCGGTGACTTCGTCGACGCCGGCTTCCCGAAGGCCGTTCTCGATCATCCCGTTGATTCCGCCGGCCTGCTGAGGCAAGGTGAATGCAGCCAGCTTCGCCTCGGGATCTTCCGGGGGCGTGGGAGCGATCGGACCTAGGCGCCGCGCAAGGGCATCGGCAATTTCCCGTCCATGCCTTGAGACCCAAATTCCAGAGCAGCTAATGCAGCTTCGGCCGCTATTGATGGCGATGCTGTTTACCATCAAGTCGAGGTATTTCTCCCAGTCATCGACGCAGTCGTCGCCAAACAGGATCTTGCTGAATCCGGGCCCATGGACTTGCACGCTCGGATTGCCGGCATATTGCTCAACGGTGGCCGTTCCGCCAAAGATCAGATTGCGGGGGCAATGCTGCAATACCGCCGCTCCGACCTCCGCGCCCCCTGGATAAAGACAAATTGCCTCTCGAGGGATGCCGGCCTGATAGAACGCCTCGGTCATTCGATAAGGCGTCCACGGCTCCTGCGGGCCAGGTTTGAGCACCAGGCCGATCTGCAGCGGAATCACGGGAAGCCAGAGACCGTGTACTCCCGGCGAATTCGAGGGAAGGATCATCCCGAGGACCGGCGAGTTGGCCTGGTAGCTGCGGAGGACGCCGTTCTCTTCTCCGTATCCGCGCGTGAGGATTTCAAAATCCAGCCCGCGCGTCAGAGAATTTAGGATCTCGTCCAGGTGGGTGAGCACGTAGTGCAGCTTGGTCATGTTCATGCGGCACATGTGCTCTGGAAGGCCGGTAGTGGCCGATTGATAACGGACGAAGTCATCGGCCGTCTGCGTCCCATCGCCCGCCGGGAGCTCCGCGGTCATGAAGAGATCCGCGGCTTTTTTCACCAATGAAATCAGCTCATGGCATGGAATCTCCTTGAGAACTTCGCGAGCGCGCTGCGCCTGGCGCATGTCCCGCGCGATGAGTCCGCCATTTGCCTGGCTGACTTCCGCTAACGGCTCGCCGGTCGCGAAGTGGACGACCTGCTCGACGTCCAGGCTCTTATACGGCTGTCCCCAGCGAAAAATTGGGAAGTGTATCACGGCACAAGCTCCTTAAACCCAAAGCAAAAGGCGATTGAAACACGAAGACACGAAGATTCGAAGGAGTTCCGCCCCAGGGAAACACAGGATTCAAGCGTAATAATGACTAATCCAAACCGGACATTTGCATTTCAGTCGTTGCAATCTGCCGATACTACTCCGGATGAATCTCAGGTTGCTCTTCGTTTCTTCGTGCCTTCGTGTTTGAGTTTCTGCGAATCAGTATACGCCGACCGTCGTGCTGGCAGCGATACCATGGAACGGCCGAACTCCGCTGACGCCGTCCCACGGGAACTGCTCGCAGGGCGGCTCGCGCTCCGCTTCGTCTCGCTCGAGGAAACGAGGTACGAAGAACTCCTTCGTCAGCGTGGTCAACATAATCCGGCCCGTTTCGCCGTAAGCAACGACTCGATTTGGGTCATCGAAGTCTACAACCTGGAGAACCGCGCGCGGCTGCGGGGCGTAATAGGTGATTTTGTAATTGTCCTCGGGACCGAGCGGCTTGCTTGCCGCCAAACCCATGAGCGTATTTCCGTAGGTCGCCGCCAGGTACACCTCCGGCCCCAACAGTTCCTCGATCGCGAACCGCGCCCACTGCTGGTTCATCTCAGTGCCGCCGCAGAAGATTCCGGTAATCCCCTTTTCCGCCAAGCTGGCGCCGTCGCTCTCGAGCCGATTGGCAATCGCGTCTACCAGCTTCGGCGTCGCGAACATGCACCTAATGTCGTGGCCGGCCGAGAGGATGGTAACGGCTTGGTCGATCACGTGCTCCTGGTAAGCCTTCACGTGATCCATCCAACCCTTCTTGATGAGCTTGACCACCCAGCGCGGATCCAGATCTACGCAAAAGCAGATGCCGCCGCGATACTGGCAAAGGTGCTCCACCGCCAGCCTGAGACGCCGCGGACCCGATGGCCCGAGCATCAGCCAGTTGGCGCCTTTAGGAAAGTATTGGTCCGGGAGCGTATGAGAAAAGGTTTCGTAGTCGATACGGAAGTCTTCGATATTGATGCGTGACTTCGGAATGCCCGTCGTCCCGCCGGTTTCGAAGACGTAGATTGGCTTGTCGGCGAATGCTTTGGGCACCCAGCGACGGATCGGGCCGCCACGTAGCGCTTCGTCCTCAAAAAGGCCGAATCTCGCGAGATCGGAAAGCGCGCGGATCTCTTCCCGAGGATCCCATCCCGCCTTTCGCGCCCATTCCAGCCAGTAAGGACATCCCGTTTCCGGCGAAAAATGCCAGGCAACGGTCTCGCGGACATGTGCGTCTAGCTGTGCCGTTGCTTCTTGAGTTGAGGAAAGTGAAAGAGAATCCGAAGGCATCTAGCTTCTAACCTCTGTTTCCAAGTTCAATTCCGTTAACGATTCAACCTCGATCGCCTGGGCAACCAGGTCTTTACACCACCCCTCGCTCTCGGCGCGGATGCGCTCGATCAGGGTCGCCGGCAACTCGCCGAATCGCTTCGTGAGAACGATCGATGCTATCTCGCGAGCCTCTTCCGCCTTGCCTTCCGCCTTGCCTTCCGCCTTGCCTTCCGCCTTGCCTTCCGCCTTGCCTGCTGCCTTGCCTTCCGCCTTGCCTTCCGCCTTGCCTTCCGCCTTGCCTTCCGCCTTGCCTTCCGCCTTGCCTCGTGCTTCGCCCTCGGCGATCCAATCGTCAATAAGTGTAGAGCCCTTCATAATTCGCACCTCCTCACGGAAAATCTGATCCACTACCTGCCCCCCGAATCTTCGACCAGCGATACGGATTGCCACGGCCAATAGGTCCGCCTGGCGACTTCTCGGCAGAGCAGATTCTCGGATCACATCGATTTCTCGCCGAATCGTTGCTTTCGTAGCGTCATCTTTGCACAAAACCAAAAGCGGTGCTAGTTCCGGGAATTCGCCTCTTTCGATTCGATCTGCATGTTCCCATAAGCGTATTACCGGAAACGTAAATCTACTCTCTAGTCCTCGTACTTGGGCCCGATATTGATCAGGGAATGTCTTACGCCGTCCCCGTTGAAGGTATACCACGAGAAGAACAACGGGCAATCCAAGCTGACGAGTCAACGCGGCAGACTTTGCAAACCAATCTACCAGAACGGCGGTATTCGGACGCAGTTGGTATTCAAGGTGGATTGCGCTCGTTGCTATTCCTTCATCGAGAAGGATGAAAACGTGATCCGCCCGCATCTCCGGCAGAACAACTCCTGAATCCTCCAATCGAATCGAATCAGCCTGGATATCTACGCCAGCGAGCTTAAGGAGCGCGGATGGAGCTTCGCGGATTAGCGCCTTCAAGGAAACGTCGATCGGGTTCTGCACATCCATGTGGAAGCATTATTCCAACGAAAAACGAGTATGGTTCTACCCAGTTCGTCCGATACTAAGCTTCTATCACTCCCGCCAGCGCTTCCACGCCAAACCTGGACGGTCTACCCGGAAGCTCACCAGCCGCTGATGATCGACTTCCGTCACATAGACGGTGCGGCCATCCGGCCCGCCGAAACAGAGGTTGCTGGGTTTAGCGCCCAATACGTCGATCTCTTTGAGCACCTCGCCGGACGGCGTCATCTTCACTACGGTGCCTTTCCCGTGGCGAGCGATGTATAGGTTTCCATCGATGTCGCAGCGCATCCCATCGAAGCCGAAATCCGGAAATTGCTTGATAATTCGCTTGTTCGCGAGCGAGCCGTCCTTCTGAATTTCGAATACCCATACGTTACGCTGAACGCTTTCGTTTACGAATAGCTGTTTGCCATTCGGACTGACTTCGATGCCGTTTGTCGTGCCCATGTTGGGCGAAACAAGTGTCGCATGTCCATGGGTATCGATCCGCCAGATCTGACCGGTGCTCTCTTTCCAATTTGGATCGCTGGCATACAGCGTACCGTTCGGGTGGATCGCCAGGTCGTTGGGCTGGTTCATCCGCGGCTCATGGCAATAGACGGTCACCTTACGTGTCGTGGGATCTATCCGCAGCACATTGTGCTCGGTATAGTCCGCCACGTACATGAAGCCCTTTGTGTCGAAGACAATCCCGTTTCCCGTGCTCTTCCCCGGAAGCTCGACATACACTTCCGCCTTGCCGCCCGGCATTACGCGGCCAATCGTCTGCTGCCGGGCGAAGTTGACGGCGTACACGTTTCCGTCGCGGTCACAATTCGGGCCCTCGATTCCTGGCGTGAAGCCGCCCTCGGCAGTAAACCCCTGGGCAACGAATAGCGGCTCGTCGTTCCTTCCGGCGGATCGAGCGATCGCCCCGAACGAGACGCTGGCGACCCCCGCAATCAACAGGATTGGTAAGGCGAATTGAGAGCTCATATCATACCATCCAGAAATACCGTTAGGCAGTTACTGCAACAGGTTCAGATTCCGCGCCTGTTCCTGAAGCAAAATACCGATCGATCGTCTCTTTGCTAGGCGGTTTCGTCATAAGCGAGACGAAAAACATCAACAGCGCGGATCCCAGCACCATTGGAACCACAGGAAGGAATCCGTAGACGGTAACACTCGCCGTGCTTCTCAAGAAGAGGTCGCCGTATTGGGAGAAGACTTGGACCTGGGGCGGCGCTTTCGGTGGACCGCCTGCCGCGCCCGGACCTCCTGCTCTTCGACCTGATCGCGCCGGTGGTCCGGATCGGCCCGTTGAAGGTCCGTTAGCCGCTGCCTCGGGCGCTCCCAGCCCCCCAGTCGCACCACGCCTCATCGGATTTGCCAAGGGTGCGTTCGCCTGGCCAGAGCCAGAACTCGGAGCGCCGGCCAGCCTTCTGCCGCCAGGAGCTTCATCTCTGCCCGTCATTCCTCGAGCTACTGCAGACCTTGCGGCGGGAGGTTTGGGCGCCATCGGATCGGAATAGCTTTGCAGCCACCAGGTTGCGGCTAAGCAGAACGCTACCCAAATCGTGGATGCCAGGGCTCCCCACTTGGTGCTTCGCTTCCAGAAGAGCGCGGCGACCATCACTGGAGCCATCGCCGCGAATCCGGAAAACGCGAACCGTACTGCCAGATCGAAGATTCCTTCGCTCGCTTTCAGGGCGATAATGTAGGCCGCGACCGTGACAACGAGAATGAACCCTCGAGCAAAGACCACGCTGCCCTTTTCGCCGTATTTCTCCTTGCCGCCATAGTAGGCAAAGATGTCTTTAGTGAACATCGTCGATAGCGCCAGCACCTGGTGGCAGTCGGAGCCCATTACGGCGGAAATAATGCCCGCGCCGAGCAATCCCGCCAGCCAAACCGGGGAATACTGCGCCAGGAGGTTCATCAGCACGCCATCCGATTTCTCCAGACCTGGTATTACGGCAGCTCCCACCACTCCGAGAAATACCGCCGGGAGCCACACTGCCATGATCGCGATGGGATAAGCAATGACCGTATTCTTGAACGCCGACATCTTCTTCGCCGACAGGCACATAATGCTCATATGGGGAAACATGATCGACGAAAGCGGAATGAGCGTGTAGCTCCAGAACTCTTCCTGGCTAATGCGGTCGCGCGCTAGTAGCGCGGCGTTGCGGCCCTCTCCCAAATGCGACAATACCGCGCCGAAGCCTCCGGGCAGGTTGTGGCTGATCACGAGCGCGGCGACACCTCCAAACAGTAAGAATAGAATCGTCTGGAAGATATTGACCCAGACAATTCCGCGCATTCCGCCGAAGAACACATTGAGGGTAACGACTAGCGCCACAACCGCGCAGCCCATCCAATACGGAATGAGCGCCTCGCCCCCTCCTGTCTTTGATATCTGCTCCAAAACCGTGCCGCCGCCGATGATGCTGATGATCATGTAGGGGATGAGCATGGCTGCGCTTAGCGCAAAGATCGCCGTTCCGATGCCGGAGCATTCCCATCGATCCCGGAAGAACTGGACCTGCGTCTGATGGCCGAAGCGTTTGCCAAGCGCCCAGATTCGCGTGCCGATAAAGAAGATGGTGAGCGGAATCACGAAACCGGAAGACGATGCCATGAGGCCGAAGACGCCGATCCCTCGCTTATACGCGGCGCCGGAGCTTCCCAGAATTGCAAAGGCCGTCATATTCGTCGCAAATAGGGAAAGAAAGAAAACGAGCGAGCCGATGCTGCGGCTAGCGAGGAAGAAATCCTCCGTGTTCTGTTTGCCGCGGCGAAACGCGACGCTCCCAATGTAGGCAACGACCGCCAGGTAGACGAAGACGACGAGGACGGGAATCATATTAGTGGGGGTCCTCCTGAGGCGTCTCGGGCGAACCTTCGGCCGAACGCTCGATGTGCTCCGGCCAAGCGCAGCGCACTAGTACCCACATCATGAGCGAAGCCAGAACTGCGTATCCTGCATGGTAGAACAGCCCCTTCGGCAAGAAGCCGAATACCAGCGTCTTATCGTGCCAATTCCAAACGTCCTGGTGCAAGGCATAAACGACGAGAACCATTAATGCCAACACCCATTTGAGTTGAGCAGGCATCACGGCCGCTGGACGATGCGCACTAGAGAAGACTGCCGCATCGGAGTCTGTCGGTGAATAAGTGCCGCATGTTCCGCAAAAAACTGCGCCCGGTTCAATTTCAGTGTTGCATTTCGGACACGCTGCCACTAAACGAGACTCCTTTCCGACGTATGTTCGAGAATCTTATGAACATCCGCTTTAATGACTCCAATTGTATCCTGAAGCATTCGGTTTGTGCTCTGATGAATTTCAACCAAGTCTACGGTGTTCTGTTCCATTGAAACGAAAACCTGAATCCATTGCCCCAAGATGATATAGGGCAAGCCGATTACCATAGCCAGGACCAGTCCTCCCGTAAATCCAATGCCTCCAAACACGAAAGTCCCATATTCTGACGACCTGATAAGGTTAACACCAACCACTATGCCAAAGCATGGTAGGGCGATAAGGATGATCCAGCCAAATGCGACCAGCAGTCGCGAGTGGCCCAAGAGTGCTTTGAACTTTGTGTTTTCCACTCTGGCTTGCCTCCTGAATAGGAACGTTCATGGGTTCTCTTTGCTATTCGGGGAAAAACGGGCGGATAGTTTGGCCATAACCCATTGCCTCTCTGAGTCCGTTAGTGGACCAGGCAAAGGCTCGGAGTAATCGAGCAAACGGTCATAATTCGACTTCTTATAGATCGAATCCACTGCTGATTGTAAATCCAGAGGCAAATCTGCGTCCGGCCGATCCAAGGGCACCGGGACTATTGGCAACCGATCGCTTATCTGAATCGGCCAGATCCCCATGTTTGGGCGTTTGCCGCGCCTGCTGAGGAACACGTAGTATGGAGCCGCCGGTAAAACACCGATTACCGGGATGCGATGTCCCCGCCGTAAGAGATCGATTTCCAATAAGTGGGCGGTGCTCATTAAGGTCTCGTCCCGCTTTTTGAGATATTCGTCGCGGCCCCGGCCTGACTTGTTACTATGCGACATTATTTCGATCGCAGTCACGAGCCTACGGTCCTTTAAGGCGATTATCTCCACCCAATGATACGGCTCTTCGAACGGCATTGGGGTCGACAGAGTTATTGGCGGCTCCGCTACCGCCGAGCCGCCGTAGGTTGACTTGCTTTCCCGAAGAATGCTGATGTCTGGGTGTCGCACACGCTTATCTTCGTCGCGCACGTAGTCGGCCAAAACTGTCCGTTCCTCTACGATTGCGACATAGGCTGGAGGAAGCGCCGGACCGAGTAAGTCGGCAATCTCGACGGCGAGCCTGGCGTGGAAATTCAACCAGTACTTCGTCTCCAAATACGGATCCATTCCGGGAAAGGGTGATGGCATCGCGGTTCTGCCCCAATTACTTCCCAATTGCATAAAGGTGGGTGGGCGTTGCGACGTACAGCGTCCCGTTGGCCGCGACCGGCGTTGAATAGATTCCGGCGTGCATGTCGACCTTGCTGACCACTTTCATCTCTTTGCCTGCGTCCATAATGATCAGGTCGCCGTCCTCGGTCCCGATGTATACCTTGTTTCCCGCAACCAGGGTCGAGCCCCAGATGTGGCTCTTGGTGTCGTAGACCCAATAGGGATGCCCGGTCTCCGCGTCCAGGCAGTGAACAAACCCGCTGAAGTCGCCCACGAATACTAAACCATTGTAGATCGCAGGAGTGGAGAGCGACCGGTGGATCTTGTCGTAGTTCCAAATTCGACCGGATTGTGTGATGTCGCCTGTCTTGGTCATGTCAATACAGGAGAAATTTCCGATGCCTTCCCCATGCTCCGGATCCTGGCCAATGGGTACGTAGACCCTGTTTTTGTAATATACAGGCGTTGCAATGACCTCGCTCGGACCGTCGTATGTCGCGTACTTCTGCGGCTTGCCGTTCTTAACCCGATATTGCGGCAGGTTACAGTCGTACTTCCAAAGTTCCTTGAAGATCCCGTTTCCGTCCTTGTCTTTTTCCGGAGTGATCGAATAGCCGTAGCACCAACCATCTCCCGCGCCAAATATGATTTGTTCCTGCCCGTTGACCGGCCCGGCAGCGGCGGATGACCAGTTTGAGTGCAACGTCCGGGAAGACACTCCGGAGGCCTCCTCGGCAACCAGCTTTCCGGTCTTCTTGTCGAGCATCACCAGGGCCGGCGCCCGAGGGTTCGGGATTGAGGTATGGCCCCAATCCACGCCGTTTGAGGTCGTGGCAACGACATAATCGCCGACAATACAGGCACTGCTTGCTGTGATGTTATGCGGAAAAACACCCAGCTCTTCTCGCATGTCGAACCGCCAGATGATATCCGCGTCCGTCGGTCCCAGCTCAACCGGCGGCTTGCCGGGCCCCGCAATGTACTTTGCCTCGTCTTTGAACGGACCG
>JBGPOG010000123.1:0-9679 GCA_041487935.1 Chthonomonadia bacterium
AGAGCCCAGGGGATCGACACCGCGACGCTGCCGTTTGGAACAGGGCGCGAATCGCTGGAGTACCGTCTTTCTGAAAAATACCCGGCTCTACAGCAGTCAGAGCTTGCCGGAATGCCCCGAGATCGAAATGCCGACTCCAAGCGAGCCATCCTTGGGTATGCCGCCGCTCACCACGCTGCGCCGCACGCGATCCGTATCGAGGCGTTAACTCGCGCGGCGGATAAAATCGAGCGCGTTGCCGATGAGATCGACAGGTGGCGCATCGATCACAATGACCATCCGATCGGTAGAAGCAAGAACCCTGCTCCGGGAACACGCCCGGAAGATGTTGAACATCAGTTCAGACTTCCGGAAGTGCCTGGGATTAAATCCCCAATCCCATAACGGTAACATTCTCCGTCACAGCCACCCGCCGGCGCGCAGACGATCGATCATCTCGGCTTCCTGGCCTTCGGTCAGATCGACCAGCGGAGGCCGCACCCACATTCGTGGCACGCCGCGATGAGCCAGTACCGACTTCGCGGCTGCGATCAGCGGATATTGCAGCAGGATCGTCTTGGCCGCGTCGAGCTTGCGCTGCATCTCAGCGCGCCCCTCGGGCGAATGCGCCTTGTAAACGCCTGCTACCAGCTCGGGAAACGCGTTTGCCGTACCCGATATTGCCCCGGCCGAGCCCGCTTCGACGGAACGCAACAGCAGCTCATCGCTTCCCGAGAACACCCGGAGATAACTGCGCTCCGAAATGAGCGCGCTCGTTCGCGTCCAGTCACCCTGGCTGTCTTTCAGTCCCGCCAGTCGCTCGTGACCCCGCAAAAGGTCGAGAACTTCATCCGTAATTGGAATAGCCGATTGCTGTGGGATGCTGTACAGGAGCACCGGGAGCTCCGCTATTTCCAGTATCCGTTGAAAAAAGTTCGCAACTCCTTCGCCGGAAGGATTCTTATAGAAGAAGGACGGAAGCACGAGAACCGCATCGGCGCCCGCCATCGCCGCATGGCGGACCAGCTCGATGGTATCCGGAAGATTCGCCGTGCCCGTTGCTGCAAAAACAGACATTCCATCCCTAAGCCCCAGCACAGCCTCTAATAACTGCTTCTTTTCATTGACCGACAGCGACGTTCCCTCGCCGTTGGTGCCGGCGGCCACGACCCCATCGATTCCAGACTGACGCTGGAACGTGAGATACTCAGGCAAGGCCGCGAAAGCAATGCCTCCCGACCGGTCAAACGGCGTTACCATGGCGGTCAGGACCCCACTCAGGACATCCATCAGTATTTTCTCCAATTCCATTTAAAATTACAGCACCGGGAGGGCGAGGCTCGCGCCGAGCGTAACGGTACCAACTCGGCAGGAGTATTGCCCTCCCATCTGTGCCGCAACCGTATCCGGATCGACGACTTGCCCGCAATCCACCGCGCAAACTACGCCCTTGGGTATCACCTTACAAGGCGGGCTGCGAGTAGCAGGCATCGAATTGAACGTTCGAAGATTTCATTTACGGACGCGGGCTTAGGGTCGCGCGTTATTGTTGCGCATGACATGATGTGGGCGCCTCCACTCAGATTATACCGCTTGATATTGTGATCGACCGATCGCACTCTGTTTTCCTGGGGTCGACGTCAGCAACTGTTCAGAATTCGTGAGAATCTGCCCGTAGGCGCGTGCCCTCCCAAACTATTCTCACGAACCGTGAACAGTTACCAACGTCATTTTAACTTGCACACCCTTCGTAAGTCGAGTATACTTAGAGCGTTCGAGCTTAGGTCGGGTCTCGAACCGTGTCCAGCCCCGCCGGCCGAAGCGGCGCGGCCATCGTCGCGTGAAGGTTCCCCAAGATTTGAAAGATATCGTTTACGGGCCTACATCACACGAACGTTTATCTCCGCTTGAAACCGTGTTCCCATTAGCAGCATTTATCGGCGTTCTCATTGCCGACGGTTTAGCATACTCCGCGAGCAAGCCGGTTTACGCGTTCGGCAATGGAATCGAAGGCCCGGCGCCTATTCCACCCGCCACGCTTCCCGCAACTTCGGAATCCAACCCGAATAGCCTCGTCAAATCCGGCGTAATCCGGATGCCCGATGGATAGATCGCCATCGATGATCCCGCCAAGCCGAGGATGAAAAAGAAGGTGAAGGTAAACAAACTGTGGATGTCGAAAAGCAAATTTGTCTGGAGGATAAACGACGTCTTCGCCGCTCGTTCGAGAAAATGAGAAGCGCGGGAAGACTTGCGTAGCACGGGCGCCTCGCCCGTAATGATGATAAGGACTATTCACGGGCGAAGCGCTCGTGCAAATCAAACGACCGAAAGGCGGACCGACGATGAACGCTAGCAACAATCGGAAATCATCCCTGGATTCTGTTTCGCGCAGAGACTTTCTCAAGACTTCTGCCGTTTCTGCAGCCTCGGCCGCGATGCTCGCGTCCGGCAACTATGCCTTTGCGGCAGGAAGCGACGTCATAAGAATCGGACTGATCGGCTGCGGCGGCCGTGGATCGGGCGCGGCACAGAATGCATGCGAAGCAGCGCCAGGCGTCGAGCTGGTCGCTCTTGCCGATCTATTCCCGGACCATCTCGAAAATAAGAAGAAGGCTTTTAGCCAGGCGCTCGGCGACAAGTTCAAGGTGAAGGACGACCACTGTTTCACTGGATTCGACGCTTATAACAAACTCTTGGCTACCGACTGCAACTACGTTATCCTCGCCACTCCTCCCGGATATAGGCCAATCCATTTGAGAGCCGCCGTCGATGCGGGCAAGAACGTCTTCTTCGAGAAACCGGTAGCCGTAGACGGGCAGGGCTGCCGCACGGTTATCGAAGCGGGGGAACTTGCAAAGCAAAAAGGTCTGTCTGTAGTAACTGGAACCCAGCGGCGTCACCAGCCGCCTTATCAGGAAACCATCAAGCGTATTCATGATGGCGCGATAGGCGACGTTGTTGGCGGCCAGATCTATTGGAACGGGGGTGGCCTCTGGATGTACCCACGCCAGCCTAGTTGGTCCGATAGCGAGTGGCAGCATCGCAACTGGTACTATTTCACGTGGCTCTGCGGCGACCACATCGTCGAGCAGCACGTCCATAATATCGATGTCATGAACTGGGTAATGAACGGACCCCCGGTTAGAGCAATAGGAATGGGCGGCCGCCAGGTTCGCACCGCTCCGGCATTCGGCCACATCTACGATCACTTTGCGTGCGAATTCGAATTTGCCAAAGGAGCAAGGTTCCAGAGCATGTGCCGGCATCACGACAACACGGTAAGCAACGTTTCTGAACGGATGGTTGGTACGAAAGGTCGGTCGCATACACAGGATGGAAACCGATATTCGATCGTGCCTTACAGCGGGGAGAGCTGGAGCTACAAAGGCTCAACGCCGAATCCCTATGTCGTCGAGCATACGGACAACATCGCGGCAATCCGTGCCGGAAAGCCGCTCAACGAAGCCAAGCGGATCGCAGAGTCGACCTGCACTGCCATTCTCGGACGTGAAGCCTGTTACACGGGCCAGGAACTTACGTTCGATCAAGTACTGAATAGCAAGACGGTCTTAATGCCGCCCAGCGTCGCATTTGGTGATTCCCTTCAGGTGCCGCCGGTGGCAATGCCCGGTAAGACAACCCTGGAGCGCGCCTGGAACGCGTGAAGACAAACAACTGATGCGTAATCCATGTTTCGTGAACGGTGAGGCATTAGCAAACCTGGACGAGACGAACGCAGCCTGCCGCCGGCAAGTCGGAACGCAACAGCCAGTCGCTGAATATGCAATCGGTACTAAACACCTAACACTTATCAAGGTGTAAGGAGGACGACAATGCCTGTCGTAATCAATCGTTCTCAGCAGTCGAACCAGGGGAAGGACCCCGACAAGGGGCCCGCAGACAAGCCTTCCAAGTCCCCAAAGAAGAAGGCCTCGGATGCGCAAGACGCCAAGGAAAAGGTCACGCTGATCATCGTAGGCGTCCTGGTGGTGGTTGTTTTCGTCGTCGGCTATATGATGTTCACAGCCGGCAGCGGCTCATCGCCTGCGGATGCAAAAAACGGGTTGAGCGCAACGACTTCGGGCGGGGGCCTTGGGTCTAAGAAATCCCCGGATTCCGCAGATCCCGAGAGCGCGGGCCTATCTAAGGTGGGGGGAGCTGGAAAGAAAGGCCTGGATTCCGAGTAATTGCAGTAACGTGACGCCGTGCCGCACGTCGTATTAGCGGCACGGCTTCTTGTTTTCTTGTCGACGAGATACGAATTCGGTTTGTTGACGCTCGCCTGCAATTGCGATATACTTCTTTTATTACAAACAGCGAAGCGGACGCGAATTCGTTCCTTGGAAGCCGCGAATCGGTCTCTTCATATTGACACGAAGACGAAAGGACGCCCGAACTTGGAAATAGCCGATCTGGCATCGAAGACCAACAAGATCGTTGATGCGGTCGAAACGGCGATCGTGGGCAAGAGGCAAACGATCCAGGCGGCGCTGTCGATCCTGCTGTCGAACGGGCATCTGCTCGTAGAAGATATCCCTGGCGTGGGCAAAACCACCCTTGCAAAGGCGCTGGCGAAAGCCATCGGCTGCGAGTTCAAACGCATACAGTTCACGCCGGATCTCCTTCCGTCCGACGTAACGGGCACGTCGATCTTTAACCAAAAGACGACTGAATTCGAGTTTCGTCGCGGTCCCGTTTTCGCAAATATCGTGCTGGCGGACGAGGTCAATCGCTCCACTCCAAAAACCCAATCGGCTCTTCTCGAATGCATGGAGGAGCATCAAGTAACGGTCGACGGCACGACTTACGCGCTGCCTTCGCCGTTTTTCGTAATCGCAACCCAGAATAACATCGAGTTATCTGGAACCTACCCGCTGCCGGAAGCCCAGCTCGATCGCTTCGGCGCGCGAATTTCAATCGGCTACCCGGCCCGCGAAGACGAAATGCACATTCTCGAGAATCAACTTCACGCCCGCCCGGTAGATTCCATCCAGCCGGTGATTACTCCGGAAGAAGTCATTCAAGTACAGTACAAGGTTCGCGACGTACACGTAAACGAGAGCCTTCGCCACTACATCCTTGACATAGTAGCCGGAACCCGTAATCATCCTTCGATATCGCTAGGCGCCAGTCCGCGCGGATCGCTCTCGCTGATGTACGCCGTCCAGGCGCTTGCTGCCGTTAAGGGCCGGGACTATGTCACGCCGGACGACATCAAAGTGATGGCAGCGCCCGTGCTGGCGCATCGCCTTATCGTGCGCTCGGAGCAGCGGGCGCGCGGCTCGTCTGCCGAAGCTTGTTTGTCGGAGATTCTCCAACGGGTGCCCGTCCCCGTAGGTACGAGGATGCGGGAGCCCGCGGTCTTGTAAACTGGGAGTTTAAGCCGTAACCGCCGCCCATAAATCGTCATGTATATCTACAAGCGCTGGGCAATTTTCGCGGCCGCAATGTTCCTCATGATCTCGGCGGCGCTTGTCAGCGGGCCGCATCTGTACTTCATGGCCGGAATGCTGCTCATGCTTCCCTTGATCAGCTACCTGATCGGCATGGTCGGGCTTCACGGCCTGGAAGTATCGAGAGATGTTCCCGTCAGCGGCTGGGATGGCGAATCGGCAGTATTTCAGATCGTCGTAAGATCGCGCTCACGAATTCCACGCCTCTTCCTTCAAGCTCACGACCATCTTCCGGAATGGATAGAGCCGCAGGAACCCGAACCTCCGCTGTTCAACGTGCCGGCATTTTCCGAGACTAAAGTTCCGTATCAGGTGAACCTTCGCAAGCGCGGTGCGTATAGATTGGAGTGGGTCACCGTCACAGCGATCGACCCGCTCGGGATTTTCGCTTTCTCGCGCCGTTATCGATTGCCGGCGGAATTCCTCGTCTATCCGGTCCCGGAGCCGATGCCGGATCTGGCGCTCACCGGCTCGGAGCGTTATGGCTTTAAGGACTTGCCGGTAGCGAGCGCGCGCGGAGGCGGAGTCGATCCGGATGGCGTTAGGGAGTATGTGCCGGGAGATCCGCTCCGGAGAATGCACTGGAAATCTACGGCGCGCACGGGAAAGCTCAACGTCATCGAGTTCGAAGAGTCGCGCGCGGTCAACATCGTACTTGCATTGGACCTGCACCGCGGTTCACACGTCGGCCATGGCAGGGAATCGACTCTGGAATATCTGGTCCGCGCGGCCGCATCGCTTGCCGAGACCGCTGTCCGGCAGGGCGCGACGGCACAGTTGGCGGTCGGCGGCGATCGGGATTCGGAAACGCCCGGGCGCGGAACAGATCACTTATTCGCGGTTTTGCGCGGTTTGGCGCGCGTCGAGCCCAATGACAAAGAACCGTTGAGCCGGTCGATTGCCGGTCGCGTAGGCAACCTGAGCGCCGGCACAACGCTCATTGCGCTCACGAGTGGCCTCGATACCGATTTGCCTGATGCTCTTGAGTTGTATACTCGTACCGGCGTCCGAGTGGTCGTGGTCTACGCAGACCCGATGAGCTTCGACCCAGGTGCAAGGCTACACTCGGGGGAACAGCAAGACAAGCTGCTCGATCGCTACGCCGCAATGCAGGACGCGCTTTATGTGATCCGCCGTCATTCCGGCGGCATTCTGCGACCGGAGCCTAGAAAACATGGCGACAGCATCCTCCAAGCCTAATATAGTCTCTCCCTCCGGCGAGCGCGTCACAGATACGGCCCCACCCGCGTCGTTGCCGCTTTATGTCGCCGGGCTGATCGTTATTATGTGTGGGCTCTATTCCATAAACATGGTTCTAGAGGACGCGCCGTTCGCAAATCTCACCATCGGCATGGCATTCATCGGCTGGCTGGTCAGCTTTATTAGCCGCAAGCAGAATGTCTCGCCCCGCTCTATCCAGATACCGGCGGGCATCCTTATGCTCATGTTGGCCATCATCGCAGTTGCAAGCGATCAGGTGCTTCCGTTCCTATCGCCTCCCGGCCTGGGAGACGACCGCCAGAAAGCGCTTGCCGTTCTCTTGACGTGGGGCACGGTATTCCTGAGCTTCCTCCTGATTACAGACGATATATTGCTCTTTGCTTGCGTCCCAACGCTTGCGATGATGGGCCTTGCAGGCACTATGACGGCCGAGACAGGGCTGATAACATCCTTCATCCTGTTCGTCTGCGCCGCGTCATTCATGTCGGTTCATGAGAACTACCTCCGCACCCGCCGCCGGTACCAAGGGAGGCCCCGGCCCGGCGTGGAACGCAGGCTCTTTGCCAACCAGCTTCAGGTCACCGCCGTCTGTGGTATTGGCGCAATGATTCTCGCAAATATCGTCGCGGTCCCGATGAGCCAAATCGGCGCGCGGCTGATACTTACGCCGGCGATGATGAGCCAGGGGACGAAGAACTCGAATTTGCAATCTTCCGCGGTCGTTCGATTCGCCGAACGCACGGAGGTTGCCGTTGGGCAGGGACCGGTAAAGTTGAGCAACGAAGTCGTTATGCGCGTCCGGGCAGACCATGGCTCTTATTGGCGGGGCGCCACGTTCAACATGTATACCGGTCGCGGCTGGCGGAACACATTTGGGGAGTCCGAAGAGCGCAGGCCGGATAACGCTCAGCGGCAGAGCGAAGACATTCTTTCAGATCCAGATCCGGGTGCGGGCGGATTCACCTTTTCCATCCCCCGGACCCTGTACAATCGGACCGGGCCAGGCTCGCAACTGTTCACGCAGCGTATCACCCTCACAGGCAACAGCATGTTCATGGAGGTGTATGCCGCCCCGGAGGCGCGTGTTGTCCAGCTCGGCGCGGACGTATTGAGAACGGATGAAATAGGCTCGGTCCACGTCAACCGGCCCTTACAACAAACCCAATACACCGTCGAGTCCGAGATCGCCGACAGCTCCCCGGAACGCCTTCGAAAAGCCGGCCCGAAATACCCGGACCAGATACGAAGGCAGTATATGTTATTCGATCGGATACGCCCGGACGCACTCGCCCGGTTAAAAGAGACGGCTGAAAACGTAACGAAAGATTCAAAGACAACTTATGACAAGGCCGAATCGCTTCGTGATTGGATATCCAAAGAGTGCAAGTACAACCTCGACGCACCCGCCGTTGCCTCCGGCGTCGATGTTACCGCGGACTTCCTCTTCCACGCCAAGCAGGGCTATTGCGACAGCTTCGCCACCGCACTCGCGATGCTATGTAGATCGATTGGGATTCCGGCTCGTGTCGCCTCGGGTTTCGCTCCCGGCACACTCGACCGTAATACCCAAGAATATTTCGTCCACGAGCGGGATAAACATATGTGGACCGAAGTTTACTTTGCAAACATCGGCTGGATTCCATTCGACGCGACTGACGGTTCGGAGGACATAAGCTCTAGTGATTCAGACAAAAACGGCAGGCGAAGCGCTATTATGGCATTTCTGTTCGGGCGCGGCATTCTGCCTCCACTGGCTTTGTTCGTTTTCCTGGTTATGCTGGCCTATGTTGTTAAGGTGGAAATCCTCGATCGATTCCGCCGGCCAAGCGCTGCCGGGAACCCGCTTGGACTCCCGGCAAACAACATGTTGATCGTCGAAGCCTACGGCGAGGCAATCCGGCTTATGGACAAGAGAGGATTGAAGCGCCTGCCCCATTCCACACCCGGCGAGTTCCTTCAAGAGGCTCAGGTTCGACTAACCGGCCAAACCGTCGTCTTAACTTCTCTTGCGCTGTTAACCTCGCTCCTCGTCGCGTATCGATACGGTAAGTTAGAGGCGAGCGGGACAGAAGTGGAGCATTCGAAACAGGCCCTGGAGACCCTCCGAAGCGGCTTGAGAGCCAAGAAACTGGTGGTTGGGGCCGTTCCGATTGCTGCCGAAGGTAGGGCCTAGCCATTGGACGTGGACTACACGCCGGCGTCTGCCAAGACCCTCCTTAACCCAATTCGGACGGTCTACTTGTTTTATGGCGCGGACGATGTCCAGAAGGGCGCCGCGCTCGATCAGCTAAGGGACGGTCTGATCGATACGGCATTCGCGGACTTCGATCTTGAGGCGCTGGATGCCGAATCCGCGGGGTCCGATCGGATTCTCTCGGCCGCAGGCATGGCCCCTTTCGCTTCGACTCGACGGCTCGTCACCGTTCGCGGAGCCGAAGTGTACCGGCGAAGGGACAAGCAAGGGGAGGCCGACCGGCTGGCGCTGGGTATTTCAACGCTTCCTGAATTGACCTGTCTTGTACTGATAGCAGGCGCCGGGGACGGAGATGAGAGCCGCGCAAAGACGGCATTGACCGCCAAGCTGGATAAAGCCGTTCGCGAATTTGGCGCGATGGTACAGTTCAAACGGCTCTCCGCCGATGCGACCATCGAATGGCTGCGCGCCAAAGCAAAGGCCGCCGGGAAGATTCTCACCGATGACGCTGCGGACCGGCTCGTGCAAGCCGGTTTCGGAGAACGGCGCGCGCTCGAGAATGAGATCGAGAAGGCGATCTGTTTCGTCGGCGACGGTGAACGGATTTCATTAGAGGCGGTGGAGGCAGTCTGCAGCTACGACGCGGTAGACGTGATGTTCAAGCTCGTTGACGCAGTTACCCAGCGCAATGCGGACCGCGCTCTGTTTCTCCTTCGCGAAATCCTTCGCTACGATAATAAGCCCCAGAGCGTTGCCGGCCGTCTGTTGACTCTATTGGGCCGGCAATACCGGCTGTTGTGGCAGGCCCGGGAACTGGAACGCCTACAGG
>JBGPOG010000124.1:0-9678 GCA_041487935.1 Chthonomonadia bacterium
ATTACGTTACGAAGCCGTTCGGTATGAAGGAGCTGATGGCCCGCGTAAAGTCCGTTCTCCGCCGCAGCGCAAGCGGTCAGGCTGCCACTCTCAAGACGGTGCAGATCGGCATGCTGCGCATCGACCCGAGCTTTTACGAAGTCACCGTCGGCGACAAGCTGGTGGAGCTCTCTCCAAAGGAGTTTCAGCTGCTCTATTTTCTGGCATCAAACCCGGATCGCGTGTTTTCCCGCAAAATCCTTCTGGACCGCGTGTGGGGCGAAGCGAACTTCGTGGAAGAGAGGACCGTGGACGTCCACGTTCATGGATTGCGGGAGAAGATCGAGCCCGATCCCGGGCATCCGCGGATGCTGGTGACCGTTCGTGGCGTAGGGTACCGGTTTAGAAGCGCCTGAGCTTGGCGCAAGCAATACGGCAGGTAAGGTAACATGCTCTGGTTTTTGGGATGCGTATGCCTATTGATTTCCTTCGCGGCGTTGTACTACCGGCGGCTTGCGGATCTCACGGTGGCTCGGTCACCAACGAATTCCGATAAAGCCCCCTCATCGGCGGTCGGTTTGGCGTTGCAGAACGATCGCGACGTGGATTGCGCCCTGGTCCGGGCGGAGTATGAGGCACTGCGCGAAGAGTGCGGAGCCGGCGTGTTTCTTCTGGATCGAAGTGCCCGAATTATTAACGTGAACGCAACCGGCTCTAGTTTGTTCGGATGTCCGGCGGAGGCCCTTATGGGAAAAACCCTCCTCGAAGCAACGCTCTCGAGTGATCTCCACCGCATGTTTCAATCGGTATTGGCAGAGGGCGAGGTGCAGCGCCGCGAAATATGCGCGGCAGCTTCCGGAGGGCGAAATCTGGCCGTATCGATTGTGCCTATCGGAGTATCGCAGGAGCCAACGCAATTCCTGTTGTTGGCCCAGGATGTCACAGAGCTCAGGCGGTTGGAAACGATTCGCCGCGACTTCGTGGCAAACGTTTCCCACGAGCTGCGAACGCCGCTGGCTTCTATCCGCGCAATGGCCGAGACCCTGCAAGACGGCGCCCTAAACGACCCGTCGGTCGCCAATCATTTCCTCGGAACAATCGTCAACGAAGCGCAGCGGTTGACGCGAATTTCGGAAGACCTCCTCATACTGTCTCGCGCAGAGTCGCAAGACCCCGAAAAACAGGCGTTCGATCTCTCGGATCTCGTTGCGGAAATCCTGGAGCGCTTTGAATCGCAGGCTGAGAAGGCCGGACTGTCCCTAACCGCCGAGTTTTCGCCCGGCATCCAGATCACCGCGAACCGGGATCAAATCGAGCAAGTAATCCTGAATTTGGTCGACAACGGGATCAAATACACGCCCGCAGGCGGCCGCGTGGAGGTTACCGCCGATCGAGACGTTCCCGGCTCTGTGGCTATTCACGTCACGGACACCGGCATCGGCATTATGAGCAAAGACGTGCCGCGAATATTCGAGCGATTCTACCGCGTGGATAAGGCGCGTTCGAGGCAGTCAGGCGGAACCGGATTGGGGCTATCCATCGTCAAGCACATCGTCGAGTCCCACGGCGGCCAGGTGACGGTAGAGAGCGAGTTCAATCGCGGATCGACGTTCACCTTCACGCTCCCATTCCAGCAGGCATAGCCACGAACGATACGTTCCTTCAACCCGAACGGTTAGCAATCTACCAATTCGTAGGCGACTGTGCAGAATAAGTTGAAGGGGTAAGACGTGAGCGGAGTAGCGAGCGTTCTCGAGAGCGCCTTGGCGTGCCCGTCGACGAACTGGGCGTTGATCTGCCCGCCTGTATTTCAGGTGTTGTGGAGGCTGAAGTTGGGGGTATCGTTAACTGGACATTCGCCAAGAGAGACCGCGCCCGGCGGTGCTCAATGCCGGAGAGAAAGAGGGTATCACGCGTTGACAGTGACCGCTCCCATCCGCGACGACGACGATACGAAAGCGGTAATTGCCGGTGACACGATTATTCGGATCTCGACCCGCGGTCTCAGCTTCTTCTACGATCGATTCCAGGCGCTCAACGATATATCGCTCGATGTGCCGGCTTGCCGTGTCACGGCGCTGATCGGCCCATCCGGCTGCGGCAAGTCGACGTTCTTGCGCTGCCTGAATCGCATGAACGATGAGATCCCCAACACGCGGCACACGGGCAAGGTTATGCTGGATGCGCAGGAGATCTACGCTCGCGGCGTGAGCCTCGTCGACCTGCGCAAGCGTATCGGCATGGTTTTCCAGCGGCCAAACCCTTTCCCGATGTCGATTTTCGATAATATCGCATACGGCCCTCGAATACATGGCGAACGCCACCGAAACAGACTTTGCGAGATCGTTGAAAAGAGCCTCAAGCAAGCGGCGATCTGGGACGAAGTTAAGGATATGCTCAAGAAGTCTGCATTCGACTTATCCGGAGGACAGCAGCAGCGGTTGTGCATCGCCCGCGTTCTGGCGGTGGAGCCCGAGATCCTCCTCATGGACGAGCCTTGCTCGGCCCTCGACCCGAATGCGACGTTCCGCATCGAAGAGCTGATGACGGAGCTTAAGAAGCGGTATACCATCATAATCGTGACCCACAATATGCAGCAGGCCGCCCGGGTGTCGGATATGACCGGGTTCTTCTTGAAGGGCGAGCTGATCGAGGTCGGAGCCACATCCAAAATCTTCCAGCAGCCGGACGACCAGCGAACCGAAGATTATATCCGAGGGAGATTCGGTTGATGGAAGAGATCGTCGGTATTAAGCCAAAAACGCGCTCGCAGTTTCGAGGTGAGCTGCACGGGCTGCGCGATCGCCTGCTCGAAATGGGCAGCGAAGCAGACAGCAGTATTGCGCGCGCCATGCAAGCGCTTACCGATCAAAGTGTACCGCTGGCCGAAGAGGTGATCGCAGGCGACGATCGCATCGACGACCTCGACCTCCTCATTGAAATGGAGTGCATGAGGCTGATTGCGCTCCAACAGCCGATGGCGCGCGATCTGCGGCTCATTGGGACGGCGTTAAAGGCGATCACCGATCTCGAGCGAATCGCGGATCACGCCGTCGACATTGCGAAGGTTGCCCGCAAGCTCGCCCGGGATACGTTTTACAAGCCGCTCGTAGACCTTCCGCGTATGGCCGAAATCGTGCGGCAAATGCTCCATGACGCGATGACCGCATTCGTGAACCATGACCTTAATCTGGTGGACCAGGTAATTGCTTCGGACGACCAGGTGGACACCCTCTTCCATAACGTGCGGGATGAGCTTCACGCGGTGATGCGAAAGGACCCGGCTCTCGTCGTTCAGGCATCTTACTTGCTCTTTGTCGCGCACTATCTCGAGCGCATGGCCGACCACACCGTGAACATCGCCGAGAGAGTTCACTATATCGAGACCGGAGAACTGGCACAGTTAGCCAAAAGCCACCAAGCCGTTTCTTGAGGTAATTGCACAAGTCGACGAGGTGATTGCAGCATGACGGATGTGACGTATTTTGCAATTACCTCACTTGACGTAAATCCCGGGACAAAACCGCGCGCGGCCCCTTGACGGCCGCCCGTTCTCATTGGCGCCTATGTGTAATCACGGCATCCGACTTGGCCAACCACTTCCGCCATCGGGCTGCAGGATGGCCGCATTGTGAGATTGGCCACCTCCGGATGCCTGCCTTCTTCTCGCGGATTCTCGGAATACTATCTTCGGGCCTCCGGCAATGATGGTGAGTTGATGACTCGCCGCTGGTCCGTCAGGTCCCGCCAAGCCTAAAAATCGCGCCAATTATCACTTGACGTTGCGCCCTCGTTCTGATATAGTTCTCCTATTATCCCGTTTTGTCGAGTTCAAATTACCATTGGCCGGCATCGGCCGGTCGTACGCTAGGCAGATCGCGGAGCGGGAGTACATCCAAAAGGAGGTGATAAGAGAGATTCGAGATTCAATTGGTTAATCGATTAACCAATTCTTAATCGGGGATTCACGTTCGCTTAACTCGCCTTGAGTAAGATGCATTGCAGACCGGCGAAATCGTTTGGCCGGTAGCGGAGCATGGGCTAACTCAATGACTTTTGTCCGCAGTACGCTCGGTGTCGCAATCCTCTATCTAAGCGAAGGAGATTGGCATGTATCGATCCAAGACTCGTGGAACCGGCTTTACCCTGATCGAGTTGCTAGTGGTGATCGCGATTATCGCGATTCTCGCAGCAATCCTCTTCCCCGTATTTGCGCAGGCGCGCGCTAAAGCGCGCGGTGTTTCCTGCCTCTCAAACGTTAAGCAGTGCGGACTGTCGTATGCGATGTACATTCAGGACTACGACGAGATTTCGCCCAACGGCCGTGGCGGCGGCTGGGAGTGGTGGACGGAGCTCCAACCCTATATCAAGAACATCAACCTTCTCTATTGCCCGGATCGGACGGACGGCGGGCCATATATCCAGGGCAGCGGCACCAACGGCCGGTCCAGTGGGCCATTCCAATTGAGCCACTACGTCGGCTACGGTTATAATTGGGGTCCCATCGGCTGGCGAGGAGGCGGATTGCTGGAACGGCAGCAGCCGGATCCGAACCGGCCGGGCAGTACCCACATCCCGGGCAAGGCGCTCGCCGCCGTCCAATTCCCGGCGGCAACATTCGCATTCGGAGATACGTACGACACGCCGCGAATGACCGTCGGTATCGGTTTCCTCGGAGACACCTGGAGAGGCAACAGCAACGCCAGCCTGCGCCATTCCGGCGGGCAGTTCAATTTCGCTTTCGTAGACGGTCACGCAAAGTCGGTCAAGATTCGCGCCGGGTATATGGTGGGCGGATTCAGCGGCCGAATGGGGATGGTTTCCGATGTCAACGGCCTCGGCAAGACGGCCTATTGCTCCGAACCGGACGCCGTCATCTTTAAGAACCCGGACGCGACGGACGGCATGCCGGTGCCGGATGCGATGGTCTGCAGCGCCATTCCTGCGTGGATTGCAGCAAACTTCCCGCCGTGTACCGCGGCCAGCGTACCCGGTACGAACTGTCTGATGTTTGACTAGCCTCAATAACACAGGTCTCATCCGGCTCCGGCATCGGTGTCCTGCCGGAGCCGATTCTTACCAGGAGCGAACGAATATGAGAATGCGCGCTAAGATCGGTTTGCTCGGCCTCACATTGCTGATGGTCCTGTCTATTGCGATTGGGGGCTGTGGGAAGAAAGACGAGACGGTCCCACAGACTCCGGAACAGCAAAAGATGCGGGAAGATAAAAAGGGAGACTAGGCCACAAACGATAGCGAGACCGTGCGGAACCCTTCCGCACGGTCTCGTTTCATCTGAGACAGGCCGCACTAATCAGTCGCAACTAACGGTTCTTACCGCGAACTATTCCCTCTCTTCCTCGGTATCGAATCCGGGGCGAATAGCAGATTCCCAGCCGGTGAATACCTCTTCCATTTCAAGGCGAACGGCCCTGGATTCAACTCCCAGGGCCATCGCGTCGTCAAGCCATTCACGATTCATCTCGCCAAGCTGCCAGAGAGCATCTTCGATCTTAATCAGGCATTCGTCCAGTAGTTTCGCTGTGCAGAGCGCATCGCCTCGCGCAAAGACCGCCAGGTCGGAGCGCTTTCGCTCTGCCTCGCGAAGGCTCCCGAGCGCCCTCATGAGCTTGACGACGATGAAATAACGATAGAAATGGAGCACGTCGAACGAATCTCCGTAAGCCCGCATTGCCGCAAAGATATCCTCGTCCGCCGGGTCGAATATCGGCCGCCCATCCGGTAATTCTATTGCTCCGCGGCGAATAGCCTCGCGAGTGTCCGAGGTTATTCGATCCAAGTACGCTTCAATTCCATCCATTAGCCCGGCGGCCCGCACCTTGAGCGGATGGCTGCTCGAGAATAAGCGGCGCCCCTCGATGGAATCGCGCACACTCTCGCCAACTGGGTTGGTGTCACCGGCCATCTCATCTTCGACCTCGCTCCAATCATCTTCTTCGGCTACGTCCTCTCCGATGAAGTCCGCGCGGTAGAACTCGTCTTCGCCTTCAGCTCTTTGTTCGGCGGTGCAGTGAAAATGAGTTTCGGACAAGACGCCTTCGAGACTGCCGGCCACAGCCCTCTTAAGCAGTTCTTCGGCGGAGCGCTGCTGCTCCAAGTGATAGATCGCGCAACGGCTGTTGAACTTGCAGCGTTCGCACCATCGGTCGCAATAGTTATAGATCCCGAGGATAAAGCGATCGTGATCCTGGTCTTCCAATGGCCGGTGATCGGGCATAGTTGGCTTCCTAATCAAGACTCGGCAGAACCGGCAGTTCGGGCTTAACTACGCGGTGATCGTTGCGCTTGCCCTTTGTCATCGAGCGAAACTCGCGGAGGAAGGCCACCAGGTGCTCGGCGGCCGAATCCACTGTAACCCGGCCTTTCTCCTTGGTCGCCATAGTGGGCGCTCCGGACACGCCGTTCGGACTGGCGCTGCTGGTCCACTGGACGAGCTTCATCGGTCCCCAACCCTTGGTCAAATCCACGCGAAGGTACTTTGAGCCTTCCCTGCCTGCCGCGCCGCCAAAGTGGTCCTGCGCCAGGTCCATTTTCACTCGGGAATCATCCAGATACAGATACGCCGACGTCTCCATCTCGCACGCGTGGGCCGCGCCGCCGAAGCCCGATTCTCTCACGGACTCGAAGGCCTCGATGGCGAGGTTCGTCCAGATGGTGGATGCCACCAACGCATCGGTCTCCAGCGTTGCCCGCCGGGCGATGAACTCGCAGAGGTGCTCGTTGGAGCCGTGGCCGTCGATAATCACGATCCGGTCGAAACCGGCGTGCGCCACGCTCTTGCACACGTCCAGGCAGTATTCGATAAAGTGCTCGTAAGTCACGTGGATCGTGCCGGGGAAATCCAGCGCGTGCTCGTTGTAGCCATACGGAATGGTCGGCATGACCAGGATCTCGCGCGGCGCCTTCTTTGCCGCTTCGAGGCAGACGCCGCGGGCCAGGAAATTATCGGTATCCAGCGGCAAGTGGCGCCCGTGCTGCTCGGTGCTGCCGATCGGGAGCAGGACCGTCTTGTTTGCGAGAACGGCTTCATTGATCTCCGGCCAGGTGAGGTTGTCGTAGATGTACGTGTCGAGGGAATCCATCATGTCCTCCGGTAAATTAGTCGGTCAAATGGGTCATTTGTGCGGCGTTCATCTTATGATAACCAATTCAAGAGGATAATTAGAATAGCAAGAGAATATTGGATATATGGTGCGTGAGCCTTTGCGCCATTTCCCGAGAGTCAATTGCTTGAGAGCCAGGGACAACTCGACCTTGCAATACCTTGGAGAAGAACCGATGCGAAACAGTCGAAATGTTACGGCAGCCGCCCTGCTCGCTATTACGGGGGCTACAATCTTCTTAGCCAAATCCGGGGCGCACCCGGGCTTCCTCGATTCATCATGCGTCGCAGCCCGGCAACTCAACTGCCATACAAGCCAAACGCGGCGTTGAGCGGAACGCTGGTAAGCTCGTACCCTAATCCCGGCAGGGTCGAGACGTTGCGGGGTGCTCGGCCACATCCGGACGGCTACGTCGTGCGAAGGTAACCGCAACAGACATGGTCCTCGTTATTGGCCGTATTGGTAGGTCTTCATCAGCGGGGAGATATACGGGCCGGCTTATGAACGTCGAGTGCGTGTACTGACGTTTTCTCCGTGATTGATCGAATCTGGACGGGCTGCGAAATTGAACGCGGTATCGGCGGTTTGCCGCTGATCGCCGCCTCGGACGCATCCTGACGGTCGAAGTAATACCCCGATCCCGCAACCAGGATTATAACGGCCGCCGCGACCTTTACAAGGCTGGAAGCCACGGCGTCACCGAACGGTCGCTCCGCAATTTCCGCGCGCTTATCGCGCTCGCGGAGGCGCCGCACAATGGGCAGTGTTCGTACCTGGTTGAACCGATCCGTTGAATCCTGTCCCTTTGCCGCACGGCGACGGCCGTGTTTGGGCTTCCATAGTCGCTCATTGCCTGTCCAAACTCGATCAGACACGGTATTACCTCTCAGTGCATGACCACTGTCTTATAAGGCGTCAGCAACTCCCGGAGAGCGAGTCGCGCCCGGTTAAGTCTCGATTTTACGGTCCCGATGGGAATCCGAAGGGCCCGGGATATCTCCTCGTAAGTCCGGCCCTCGTGGTGAAACAGGGTTACCAGCATTCGTTGAAATTCCGGAAGCGACGCGATGGCGCGATTCAGGATCATTTTCCGCTCGTTGGCTTCCGCGTGCCGCTCCGGCGCGAATTGATTGCCGCGTTCGTCGTTCAATATCAGGTCGCCGGCTTTCTCGTGGAGCGCATCCAACGACGTTGCGGGACGGCGCCTCGCGTGACGGCGGGAGTTGATAAACACATTCACCACAATGCGGTTGATCCAGGCTTTCAAGGTCACCGCGTGTTTCACGGAGTGTACGTTCAGGCTGATGCGAAGAAACGCTTCGGAAACGACCTCTTGCGCATCGTCGTAATTCCCGGACAGCCGGTAAGCCAGGCTGTTGATCTGCCTCTCATATCTTCGAATTAGAGTGTCGAACGCCTTGCGGTCCCCGCTGCGAATCAGGGTGATCAATCGCTCATCCGTAATACATTCCGCTGTATCCGGCGCATGGCCATTTGCTGTGGTCTTCGGTAACGAATTGGACGTTTCTGTAGTGGGTCGACTTGCTTGCTGCATCTTGCTTTCCTTTCGAATTGCCTTGAGAACAAAAAACGCCTGCCACTGGCGATTAACTCACCAGCGTCAGGCGCTCCTGGCCTTGTTCGGCAAACGCGACAGGCGCTGCCACGCTCCGAAACCATCGGATTATAGCGCGCTGCTTTTCCGCGTCACGCGGGGCGGCGCAATTGTTCTCGGTAAATGCGAAAGCCAGTCTTGGGCTCGCAGGGGCAGGTTCCCCCAAAAGTACGACTACACCGGTAAGACTCCGAGGAACGCCGATATGTTCCACCGGTTTCTGAATTCGAATTCCTCCTAATAATACGGATGCTGCCTCCAGTAAAGTGCCGTTCCGAGGAACTTTCGGCGAATGCGGGCTGTCTTCGTCCACATGACTTTCCGGAATTCGGCAATGGAGGTAAGAGGCAGACGATATGGCTACGCATTACGCCTCGGTAACCGTAGATGCGCCTCTAACGCAAGTCTGGCAGATGTTCAGTCATCTCAACGACTTTCCACGATACATGCCGCATGTTAAAGAGGTCACCTATCTCGACGAGGGACGCAGCCACTGGATGGGGGATATCTATGGCCGGCACGAGTGGGACGCGATCTACGGGGAGTGGATTCCTGGCCGCCAGATCGGATGGCGGTCGCTCGATGGCCTGGAAAACTCCGGCCGCGTTACCTTCGACCCGATCGGCGGCAATATGGCGCTCGTGACGGTTTGTATCGAATATCGCCCGCCGGCCGGCCTCGCGCTCGCGGAACTTGTCTCGTTTGAGACTTTTCCGTCCGCCTGTTTTACGTGGTGGTTGGGCGATGCCATGGGAATTCTCGTCGTTGGTTCGTTGTCGTTGTCCTGGCTGCGACTATCGCCAGAAGACTATCGCTTTCATGGGATCGCCGGGAAATCCCGAGCAATTGTTGCTGCCGGCAACACGTTGCGTGTAATGACAAAACGCAGCAATTCCGTCATCCCGAACCGTCGGCAATTCCGTCATCCCGAACCGTCGGCAATTCCGTCATCCCGAACCG
>JBGPOG010000125.1:0-9513 GCA_041487935.1 Chthonomonadia bacterium
CGCTGCAGGTCGCAGATTGGGAGGGTCTCAAGAAGCAGCGCGACGACGCCCGCAAGCAGGGCAGAGTAATGGGGCTGGGCCTGAGCTTCTACGTGGAAATCTGCGGCATCGGAAGCTGGGAGCACTCCACCGTCACGGTAGAGCGCGACGGCCGCATCACCGGCACAACCGGCGTCTCCCCGCACGGCCAGGGCAACGAAACCACCTTCTCACAACTCCTGGCCGACCTCTTCGCCGTCCCCATGGATAATATCCAGATTTTGCACGGCGATACTTCAACAGTGAAGGCAGGGTTGGGAACATACGGGAGCCGCTCCCAGGTGGTGGGCGGGACGACGATCGTGATGGCGGGAGAGAAAGTTAAGGCGACTATGGCGATGCTCGCGGGACATATGCTTGGGTGCGACGCTTCCGAGATTGTCTTCGAGGATGGCACGATCTACCCGCTGGGAGCGCCGAATAGCGGAAAGTCGTTTGCGGAAGTCGCCGCCTACGCTTATCTCGGCGCGGGAATGGCCGCCGGGTCCGGCAAGCCATATCCGGCGGGCTTCTCCGGCGGGCTTTCAGGCGAGGCTATGTGGGAGCCTGCCGGCGCGACGTTCCCCTTCGGGTGCCACATCAGCCTGATCGAAATCGACCGCGAAACCGGCGTGCCCAAGCTCCTCAAATTCGTTGCAGTCGATGACTGCGGCACAATTGTCAACCCGCTCCTGGTGGAAGGCCAGGTCCACGGCGGCCTGGCGCAGGGCATTGGCCAGGCTATGATCGAAGAAGCCCTCTTCGACGATGAAGGCAATTTGATTACCGGGTCTCTAATGGATTATGCCGTTCCGCGCGCGACAGACTTCCCAAGGTTCGAACTGGATCACACGGTGACCAAATCGCCGCTGACGCCGTTGGGTACGAAGGGTGTGGGCGAGGCGGGTACGATCGGCAGCACGCCGTGCATCGTGAATGCAGTCGTCGACGCGCTGAGTCCATTCGGCGTGAAGCACATCGACATGATGCTGCGGCCGGAGAAGTTGTGGCGGGCAATCCGCCAAGAGAACCGATTGCAATAATTCTCGATTGAAAGAGAGGTTATCCCATGAAGCGACTAATCGTAATCGTGTTGGTATTCACCCTTGTTATCGGTCTCCGCTCTACGAGTATGGCGTCCGATGCCAAGGATGCGACCGCAATCCTTGACAAGGCTATCAAAGCGCTGGGCGGCGAGGAAAAACTGGCGAAGGCAAAAGCAATCAGCTGGAAAGCAAAAGGGACGATCTCGTTCGGAGGCAACGACAACGAGGTTACGACGACCGTAATCGCGGAAGGCCTGGATCGTTACCGCCAGGAAGGCGAAGGAGAACGAGACGGCAATAAGTTCAAGTTCGTTACCGCGGTCGCCGGCGAAAAGGGCTGGAGGGATTTTGGCGGCAATCGGATGGATCTGGACAAGGATGGCCTGTCAATTGCAAAGCGTACCGCCTACCTAGCCGTTCTCCCGGTCACAATCGTGCAGCTCAAGAGCAAAGACTACAAGCTAGATTCGATCGCCGAGGAGAAGGTTGGCGACAAGCCTGTCGTGGGGGTCAAGGCTACCGGTCCGGATGGCAAGGACTTCAGCATCTACTTTGACAAGGAGAGCGGGCTTCCGGTCAAATTGGTGGCGAAAGTTGCGGGATTCATGGGGGGAGAGTCCATCCAGGAAACCAGCTATTCCGACTACAAGGACGTGGACGGTATTAAGAAGGCGATGAAGATCTCTTCCAAGCGCAACGGCGAGAAGTTCGTCGAGCAGCAGATCACTGAGTTTAAGGTCCTGGACAAGGTGGATCCCAAGACGTTTACGGACGCGTGAACTCGTGGAGGCTGTTCGCTCGGTGGGCGGGTCTTGCAGTGTTTACCCGGGCGCGGGCTTCTTATTGGATTTGTCATCCGATTTGACCCTTGTGAGTTTTCCCGTCCATGAAACGGCGTCCATCTTGGTCGGCGCGCCCTTGACCGATTCATCCGCCGAGATCAGTTGTCCGTTGCTCGGATCGAGCAAGGCGGTAAACTCCGAGGTCATCTTAGCGCCGCCTTCGACATCCGCTTCCAGCGTTTGTTTGACTTTCCAAGCGGGGGCGCCGGCCGTTATCGTGCCGAGAAAGGTCGTTCTAATCGTGATTTTCTTGCCCTTAACCGCCGGATTATCAATCTCTACCGACCAGGAGTCATTCGGTCTTACCGCCTTATCGGGAAAAACAATATGATCCGCCATCGCGAGCAGATGAAGCGCCGCGGTGGTAATGTATGGGTTTTCCTCAATATCGGGCTTAAAAGCGAGCAGTTTCCCGAATTTGTCAGTGGTGATAGTTACGGGCGAACCGATCGGCGTGGCCATATCCTCGCCGTCGACTTTAGCGATGCCGCCTTCATCGACTTTAACCGTTACGGCATCCCCGTTTGATTTGATTTCCTTGATTGTGTAGTTACTCGTCTGCACCACCGTGATGTCCGAGCCATCTACGTTCATCGAAATCGTGCTCTTGATTCGATAGGAATCGCCAGCCTTTATGGTCGGAACAAGTTTTGAGGGACCGTCTTCAGCGGCCCGAGCAATTCCAAGCGCAGCTATTGCAAGGAGAATCCCGCTGCCAGTAATACCGCTAAGTCTAGTTCGCATTGATGTTCCTCCCAGGAGAATGGAATCCGGTGTTCGGACGGGATCCGACTGAGCGTCACTTTTGCCTAACCGACCGCCCGACTTTGCCGCGCACCCGCCGCGTATGAGACATTCTGGCACATCGTATCCATTCAAAGGCCATTTCTCTGGACATCAAACTAGGAACTCGTGAATTCTGCTTCCGCAAAATCTAACAAGATGTGTGTCGCCAGTATGTTGATATTCTTCATGTTTGGCGGCCCGATCGTGTCACAGGCTCAGCTGCAGAGTATTCGCATATGGCCGGGCGCTGCGCCTGGCTCCGAGAGCTGGACCCAGAAGGAGGTCGAGTATCTCGATAGCGGCAAGCGGAAGATGGTCCGCAATGTAGTCCAGCCGACGCTGACAGCCTATCTTCCGGAACGAGCCAAGGCAAACGGCGCGGCGGTGATCGTTTGTCCAGGCGGCGCCTTTCGATTTCTGTCCTGGCAAAACGAAGGCACCGCGGTGGCCGAGTGGCTTTGCGATCGTGGCGTTGCGGCTTTCGTGCTGAAATACCGGTTGGTCGAGATGGGAGCGACCGAGGAGGAGTTCCAGAAGCGGTTGAACGAGTTCTTCCGGCCTAAAGGCGCAGATTCGGAGAGCAAGAAACCCCAGGCGAAGCCAAGCAACGATCCCGCTCAAGTTCCGGCGCTCGCTGCCGCGGATGGCAGACAGGCAATCAAAGTCGTGCGTCAGCGCGCGGCGGAATGGGGCATCGATCCTAATCGAATCGGGATTCTGGGCTTCTCGGCAGGCGGGGTTGTAACCTACGAGGCGGCGCTGCACTACGACGCGGACTCTCGCCCAGGCTTTGCCGCGCCGATCTACGGGCCGCCATCGGACCCATTTACTGTTCCGCAAGATGCACCGCCAATGTTCATCCTCTGCGCCGACGATGACAAAGGTGCCGCCACGAAAAGCGCCAAGCTGTATGCGGCCTGGACCGCAGCCGGTAGACCCGCAGAGCTGCACGTATACTCCAAAGGCGGGCACGGGTTTGGAATGAGGAAACAGGGGCTGCCGATCGACCACTGGATAGAGAGGTTTTGGGAGTGGTTGGACGTGCAGGGATTTCTAAAACCGATTAGATAAGGTTGAAGCTGTCGTGAGTAAGGTATAATCGTATGGTCAGGAGGGAATACTATGAGACTGGCCAAACGGACGTATTCGCTGCCGCCGAAGACGATCGAACGGTTCGAGTCGGAGGTCGACTCCGGCCGGCGCAGCACGGTCATCGCAGAGTTGATAGACAAGTATCTGGAAAACAAGAAGCGGGAGGCGCTGCGAAAGGACATCGAAGAGGGCTGCAAGGAGATGTGGGACCTTTATCGAGAGATCAACAAGGAGTGGGAGCCAACCGACGATGCCATCCACCGATCCATCGAATACTAAAGGTGTAGAGCTGCCCGCACCTCGTCGCGGAGATGTGATTAGAGTTCGTCTTGATCCGGTCGAAGGCTCAGAGAAAGGAGGGGAACGTCCGGTGCTCGTCGTTTCACCCGACATCATTAATAAGGGATCACCCATATTTCTTGCGGCAACCATTACCAGCAAGAAGACTACTCGTGCGTATAGCTTCGAGGTGGTGGTGGATGCACGCGAAGGGGGCCTACCCTTGCGCTCCAAGATATTGCTGATGCAGATGAGGACATTGGATAGGGTCAGAATCGTCTCCCGATATGGTTCGGTTTCCGACGAAACGATGACCCGGGTTGAGGAAGCGTTGAAGATTGCAACGGGGTTGACCTCGGTCGACCAGGAAGCATGACCCGAGCGATTATACTATGGGGAGGTTTTCCTTGAGCCAGTTGAGAGATTTGTCTCTGGAAAGTAACATCCGCTAACGCTTGATTCTCTAACAACTGAAGCTGACCGAGAAGTAATTCATGTTCGCCGACGAATTCGACCTATCCGATCCCGGGCCAAATTTCAATTCTGCGTTCGAGCTAATTGGAACGACTCTAGAAAGTTCGCCAGCAGTCGGAACGTACGACGACGGACTCTTAACGGTTCTGGATGCCGATCGAAGTAAAGTTATACAACGGGCTTGGACCGGTGTGATGAGCGGGGAGTGTGCTCCGCTGATTACAACAGGATTTGGAGATATATTCTTTTGGAAACCAAAGGAAGGGGTCTACTTTCTTGAGCTGCAGAACGGCGAAATAGTATGGATCGACAAAGAGCCTGAGTGGTTTCTTGACGAATTCCTGACTAAGCCCGAAGTGATTGAACGGGTCTTGCACGAGCCTGACTTTCGAGAGCTTGTCCGGCGTAAGGGGCCGCTGACCTACCATAATGTGTTCACACTCGCTCCTGTGCTGGCTCTTGGAGGCTCTTGGTCCGTCGAGCACTTCTTTGTCGGTGACTGTGCCACGTACATTGAGATTGTCGGCCAAACACTCACTTAATAACGTGTCACATTATCAGGTGCGCTGGACACTCTAGTATGTACGAATGTGAACGCCTGACGGCAGCTAACTCAATGTTGCGAAATGAACAAGGACGATTGTTTTCCGTTAAGCGGATTTTTCAGATAGCAATCGCGATCGTGGTAGCTCACCCGGCGATGGCACAGAATCCACCAGATATCATCTTCCTGTCTGCCGGCGCGAACAATCCCGCCTTTCACAGTTTCGACGACTTCCTCACCGGTTTCATGGACAAGCATCACATCCCCGGCGGGGCGATTGCCGTTCTTAAGGACGGCCGGTTGGTCTACGCGCAGGGCTATGGATTTGCGGACAAAGCCGCAAAGACATCGTTCAACCCAACAACGCTCGCCCGGATTGCCAGCGTTTCGAAACCCATTACCGCTGTTGCGATTATGCAGCTCGTGCAAGAGGGCAAGCTCAACCTGGACGCGAAGGCGTTTCGACTGCTGGGACTTGAGCCGTTCCTGAAACCTGGAGCAAAGGTCGATCCGCGGATTTGGGACATTACCGTGCGCCGGCTACTGCAGCACACAGGCGGGTGGGATCGCGATAAGAGCGGCGACGTGATGTTTATGCACTTCAAGATCGCGGCGGATATGAAGATTCCGTCTCCCCCGGATCATACCTCGCTCATTCGCTGGGTGATGGGGCGGCCGCTGGATTTCGATCCCGGCACAAAGTACGCCTATTCAAATTTCGGGTATTGCGTCCTGGGGAGGATTATCGAGAAGGTCACGGGAAAGAGCTACGAGAGCTACGTCCGAGAAGCCGTATTGGCACCGCTTGGTATTACCCGCATGCGGATCGGCAAAGGGCGCGAAAAGGAACGGCTTGACGGCGAGGCGGTCTATTACGCAAACAACGGTCGAAGACGCAGAACTGAGTTCTCGGAGGATGGGGACGTTCGAGTGCCCACCGCCTATGCGTTCGCGTCGCCGGAGACGATGGATGCCCATGGCGGGTGGATTGCTTCCGTGGTCGACATTGCCCGGTTCGCGGCTGGTATGGATGGGCGCGGGCCTAAGCGGGTCCTCAATCAAGAGTCTATGAAGCGCATGTATGAGGAGCCGCCGCCACCCGTCTTGCCTCGAGCCGATACCAAACAGAGCCGGATGTGGTACGGCGGGGGTTGGAACGTGAGGCCGATGGGCAAGAATGGCGAAGCGAACTACTGGCATTCCGGCGGAATGCCGGGGACGGCCTCGCTTCTCGTGCGCCGGTACGACGGAATTACGTGGGCTGTGATCTTTAACTCCGATCTTGTGGGCGACGATAACCCGCAGTTGCTCTTGGACCGTCAGCTGCACGTTGCGGCAAATGCGGTCAAGGAGTGGCCGAAAGAAGATCTGTTCGATCGATACCACTAAGTCCACGGAATAGAATTCCGTGGCTACGCGCTATCGTCCCTCCGTGACCAGTGTACGGCGCGTCACTCAAACATCATGGAAGTCAATCTTTCCGTTCAAAAACATACATGAGGAACCATCATGATTCCAACTCAGTTTAACTACCGGCGCGCTACGACTCTTGACGATGCGATTGCGAAACTTTCGGTCGCGGGTGGCGAGGGCAAGCTGCTGGCGGGAGGACATTCGCTTGTTCCATTGATGAAGCTGCGTCTCTCGGAGCCGGGGATTCTTATCGACATCGCGCGTCTCACTGAGCTTTCGGGCATTCGCGAAGAGAACGGCCGGATTGCGGTCGGCGCGACGACGACGCATCATGAGATTGAAACGTCGTCTTTGCTGAAACAGAAATGCCCAGTTCTGGCCGAATGCGCCGGGACGATTGGCGACTTGCAGGTTCGGAATAAGGGGACCCTTGGCGGCAGCCTTGCCCATTCCGATCCATCGGCCGATCTTCCGGCGGCGGTGCTCGCACTGGATTCGACCATTCATCTTAAAGGGCCGAACGGCGAGCGGACCGTAGCGGCGGAGGACTTCTTCCAGGATTTATTCACCGTCGATTTGCGGGATGGCGAAGTCATCACCGGGATTTCGTTCGTGCCGATGGAGGGGAGCGCGTATGTGAAGCTGCCTCAAAAGGCGTCGCATTACGCGCTGGTGGGAGTGGCGGCGGTTATCGAAGAGAAGACTCAATTCATCCAGTACGCGCGCGTTGCCTTGACAGGCGCCACCACACATGCCGTGCGGCTGAAGAACGTGGAAGCCGCGCTGCTGAACCGGCCATTCCGGAAGGACACATACAAAATGGCTTCGGAGCTCGCAGCGGACGACTTGCATTCGGTAAACGCTGATATCCACGCGGGAGAAGAGTACCGGCGGGAGATGGTAAAGGTAATCACTCGGCGGGCGCTGGAAGAAGCGGCAGGGCGGGTGTGACCGCACACTAATAAATAGCCTTGTTAGATCTCACGTTTGTATGTCAAAAGCGGATCCCTACGGGATGACGTGGAAGTTGCTGGTTCCTTGTTATCGGAGCCGCGTTGAACCGCGATAATTTGCGTGGAGTGATGAATGCGGTGGAATTCAACGTGCAAGTATCCACAATACGCAAGACGAGTGAGAGTTTGCATTCAGAATGGTTACCTTTCTTGGTGTCCGGCATCTAAGAAGCTAAAGATTGAGCGATGGAGGAACATCTGGCGTGTTGAGAATTCAGGGCAGTGAATCATCGGGGTTTTGTGACCGCGTCACACGCCGGCAGTTTATGAAGATCGGCGGGCTGGCGATGGGCGGATTGTGCCTTTCCGATTTGCTGGCGATCGAAGCGCAAGCCGGAATCCGCAACAACCACAAAGCCATCATCATGGTCTACCTTCCAGGCGGGCCGCCACACCAGGATATGTTCGATCTTAAGCCGGATGCGCCCTCTGAAATCCGCGGCGAGTTCAAATCGATCAAGACGAAGGTCCCTGGCATCGAAATCTGCGAGCTGATGCCGAGATTAGCCGGGATGATGGATAAGCTTGCCGTCATTCGGGCGCTGGTCGGCGCGAGAGACGAGCACGACTCCCACCTTTGCATGACCGGCTACACATCCGGCGAGGTCCGCCAGAACCAGGCGCCCGATATGGGTTCCATCGTTTCGAAGCTGCTCGGACCCACTGACAAGACGATCCCGCCGTTTCTAAACCTTGCCAAGCGCACCCAGCACATGCCCTACAACGACCCTGGTCCCGGCTTTCTGGGTTTGGAGCACGGCGCGCTCAACCCTAACGGCCCCATGATGGCCGATCTCAAGCTGGACGGAGTCACGCTCGACCGGCTGGCAGATAGACGGAGGCTGCTCGAAAGCCTCGATCGATTTCGAGCGTCTGTCGATAGCGTTAAAGCCATGGACGGGCTGCACGAGCGGGCGTTCGAGATGCTCACCTCCAGCAAGCTCGTGAATGCGCTGGACGTAACGAAAGAAGACCCAAAGGTCCGGGCGCGCTATGGCAAAGGGACGGACGGGCCTGTGGGTGACGGCTCGCCGATGACTAACGATCATTTTCTGGCTGCAAGGCGGCTCGTGGAGGCCGGCGTGAGGTTCGTTACGATTTCCTACGGCTTTTGGGACTTCCACGGGAGCAACTTCTCAAACTGCAAGACGTATCTGCCCATGCTCGATGCCGCTGTGAGCGCGCTGGTTCAAGATATTCACGACCGCGGTTTGGAGAAGGACGTGTCGGTGGTCGTTTGGGGCGAGTTCGGACGGTCGCCGCGAATCAATAAGGATGCCGGCCGCGACCATTGGCCTCGGGTATCGTGCTGCTTGCTTGCAGGGGGCGGAATGAAGACCGGCCAGGTTATCGGGACGACTAATCGATTTGGAGAAGAGCCGTCCGAACGGCCGATTCATTATCGCGACGTGTTTGCGACCCTTTACCACAATTTGGGGATCGATATTGTAAACACTCCGGTACCGGACGCCTTCGGGCGACCGAACTACCTTTTCTCCGAATACGAGCCGGTCGCGGAGCTGATTTAGAGTCGCGTATTCGGAGCCTCCGCTGGTGGCGGCCAACCCGTCATCGCTGTTGAGCGTAAAGTTGGTAGTCGTGCCGCCTTTTACCTGGTTCGTCCGGTTTCCTACGCCATCTACCGTGTAAGTGTAGGAGTAGGAATTCGTACCCGTCCGGCTTTCACTCGTCAGTCTGCCAATGGCGGTGTATGTATAAGATGCCCGCAGGGTGACCACGCCGCTGACGACGCCGGGAGCGGGGCCGTAAACTGCCTGGACCAATCCGTTCGGGAAGTAGAAGATCTTCGATGGCGTCTTCGTGCCTTCGTGCGACTGGATGAGCCGTCCGAGCGCGAATGCGCTGAAGTCGTAAATGGAGGTCGTCACCAGGCGCCCGCCGTTGACCGGCTCCGTGGTCGTCAGGACGTTGGCGTGCGCATCGTACGTGACCTGAACGCTCTGGCCGTTGCGGTTGGTCGCCTGGGTGGGCAGGTCGGGATTGGC
>JBGPOG010000126.1:0-9502 GCA_041487935.1 Chthonomonadia bacterium
ACTTCACCGTTTAGTGCATGAATGTCAACTTGCAAATTCAAAAACAGATCCCTACGGGATGACGGGGGCTGTGACAGTTTCTTACGCTCAACGCCGCGTTAGGCGCGGTAAAATGCTCGGGATGATGTTTGTATGCTTGCCTGGCACTTTTGCAATTACGTCACTAAACACCCAATACCAATCCCTTAAGATCCGATGCCCATTTTCGAATACAGATGTAACTCTTGCTCGAAGCGCTTTAGTGCGCTCGTCGGCGTCTTGGCGAACGCGAGGGCCCCTGCCTGTCCTCATTGCGGCGGGACCGAACTTGAGAAACAGGTCTCCAGGTTTGCAAGACTCCGCTCGGAAGATGATGCGATGGAGAGCCTCGCCGATGAATCTACATTTGGGGATATCGAGAACGATCCAAAGGCCATGAAGCGCTGGGTCAAGGAAATGGGCAAGGCGATGGACGAAGACCTCGAAGAAGATTTCGAAGCCGCCATGGACGAAGAAGCCGGCGCAGAATCGGGTGGGGCGGGAGCTAAAGACGAGACGGTCTACTAAATGTGCCGGATTCGACGAAAGACAACTTTCACATTGTCACCCTATAGATTTGCACTCGTTTACTGACAATGGAGACGACAGTTGCCGAAATAAAGGAATCTGTGGACGCGTTTAACTCAAATTCAATCGTAGAAGCGAAGCGAGGCATTGCTAAATGATCGAGCGGCTTTTGTGGGTTATTGGGTCGGCGGTACTGATTTATGGAACGAGCGAATTCATCATAGACGGAAACGGAGCAGCGGCGAGGGCAGACGGCGGCCTACCGCGCCCGGGATCGATCCGGACCAGAGTGCCAAGTTTTGGAGATCCCCGCACAATGGCGCCGGGAATGACCGGCACAAGGCGTGAACCCGCGACAGTCTCGGAGACGTTTCTGTCGCGGCTGGTCCGCGGCAACCCCAGGCGAAAAGAGGTTGCGCTCACATTCGACGACGGTCCTCATGCCGGGCTCACGGAGAGGCTTCTCGAGATCCTTCGCAAGGAACAGGTGAAAGCGACGTTCTTCGTCGTGGGCAAAATGGTCGATCGTCATCCGGAGCTGGTGCGCCAGATCGCCGCCGACGGCCATGAGGTCGCAAATCATACTTACGACCACCTTCGCCTGGCGGGCATCCCTCCCGTGCAGATCGAGGCCCAAATCCGCGATGGCGCACGAGCGATCGATCGAGCGACAGGCGAGGAGCCAAAGCTGTTTCGGCCGCCCGGCGGCGAGTACGATCCGGAAGTAAGCCGGACGTGCAAGCGGCTGGGTTACGTCATGGTGCTCTGGACAAACGATCCTGGCGACTTCGCCTTACCGGGCTCGTCCGTGATCGAAAAGCGGACGCTCCAGGGAATCAGCAACGGCTCGATCATCCTGCTGCACGACGGAATTCTGCAGACTTACGATATTCTCCCGAATCTAATTCATCGGCTGAAGCAGCAAGGATATAAATTCGTTACGATTTCGGATATGGTGGATGATCCCGGCGCGGTCCGCACCGGCGGCCCCAAGGTTCGATTTCGCAGGCCATTCTCGTCGCCGGTTTTTCCAAAATCATAGCGGCGCGATTACTCCTGCGGCTGCGCCTTGGCCTCGTCCCAAAGCGCGTCCATCTCCGCCAGGCTCATCTCTTCCAGCGGGTGTCCCTTTGTGCGCGAGGCCTCTTCAATATAATGGAACCTCCGGGTAAATCTCTTCAGCATGTTGCGGAGGGCGTCCTCAGGGTCGATTTTCCTCCAACGCGCAACGTTGACGATCGTAAATAACAGGTCTCCGATCTCATCGGCAGTCGCATTCGAGTCGTTCCGTGAAAGGGCATCCTTCAACTCGCAAACCTCTTCTTCGAGCTTCGCCAGAACGTCTTCCATCCGCTCCCACTCGAATCCGAACTTAACCGCGCGCTTGCTGATCTCCAGAGCGCGCATCAACGCGGGCAATTGAGCAGGTACGCCATCCAGGACCGACTGCCGCCAGTCATCGCCTTTCTCGGACTTCTTGATCTTCTCCCAATTACGCAGCACCTCCGCGGAGTCTTCCACGTTCAAGTCGCCGAAAACGTGCGGATGCCGGCGTATCAGCTTCTCCACGATCCGTTGAATAACGTCGTCGATAGTGAAGGCCCCGGTTTCCGCTTCGAGCTGCGCATGGAACACGACCTGCAGCAGCACGTCGCCCAACTCCTCTTCCAGCGCGTCCATGTCTCCCGCGTCGATCGCTTCGATGGCCTCGTAGCACTCTTCGATCATATATCGCCGGAGCGTCATGTGATCCTGTTCCCGATCCCAGGGACAGCCGCCTTCCCCGCGCAACCGGGCCATGACGGTGACAAGGTCTGAGAACGACTTCTGTCGCATTTCCGCAGGCAGAGGTGGAACATAGACCGACGTGAGATGGTCGACGTGAGTGCGATCCAACCGGTGCAGAGGAACGATTTCCACTTGTTGGCGCTCAGCATCACCCGCAGAGCGAACGACCTGCACCTCAAATTCCGGAGGATAGTATTCCAGCAGCGCAAGTTTGACGTTGGCTGCTGCCTGAGCGTCACAAACTTGATAGAGAAGGAGTCCGGTTTCGGTGCGCGGCGGAATATGGTCGAGCGACAAAGCATCGAGCAAAGTAAGACCGTCGTCCAGAGTGAGCTGGAGGGCTACTAAAACTGGCTCGATGAACGACGAGGAACCGGCGATACGAATTGCAACCCCAGCTTCACGCGCCCGAATGAGCAGCCGCCGGACGGATTCCTCCGCAACAAGCGGATGTCCGGGAACCGCGTAAGAGACATCGCCTTCGCGCGCACATTGAAGCACGCGATCGCATATCTCGTCGTAGAGGGCGTCGAAGGAATCTGCCGACTGATACAGATGATCGAACGTCTCGAAAGAAATCCCTGCGCTTCGCAGCTCGTGCGCGGCTGGATGGACTTCCGTTCGCAGAATCAGAAGCGTGGCCGCGCGCAGTGCGTCACGCGCGGCCACCGACATTTGCCCGGTTGTAGCTGGGCCCAGTCCGATGAGCGTAATCAATTCAGGTCTCTATGGCTTGCCAGGCGAACCCTGGCCTGCCGAGCGTTTAAACTTCGCCTCAAGAGATTTATACGCTTTTGGATTGATCTGGATTTCCGACTTCTCCTGGAATTCGCGAAGGCTGGCCTGGACTCGGGAAAACGCGCCTGGGTCCTTCTGCTGAATCGAATAATTTTCGAGCAGCGGCTTCACTTCTTCTATTGTGGGCACCCTTCCCGGTTTCAGCTCAACAAGCTGTGCGATGAAATAATGCGGTTCCGTCTTCGTATTTGTCGCTGCCGGCGGCGCGCCGCCGGCTGGAATTTCCGCTTTGATGGCTTCCTTCGTATACTCGCCGGGCTTGATCTTCTTGACAGCCGCCAGAATGGGGGGCGGAATCTGCGTGTCGTTCACAAAACCAAGGTCTCCGCTCTTCGGACCGGAAACCGGATCTTCAGAGTCTGTCAAAGCCACGGTTTCGAATGGGAGTTTCTCGAGTTTCTTTAGCGACTCCTGCGCCTTCTTTTCGGACTTAGTGTCGATCAATCGAAGGTGATACTGATCCCGTTCCGCAAGCTGCGGCTTGTATTGTTCGTAGAGCTTCTGCAGCTCTGCCGGATCTTGTTTGACGGATTGCATGACGAGATTGCGATAGGCTAGCGTGGATTTCACGTCGTTACGCCAGTCCGCTTCTTCCCGGAACGGATCTTGGGGAAGCAGAGATAACTGCGGGTTGGCGTACTTCTTCGCAAATGCGATGTAGGCCGTGATCTGCGCTTCGGACGGGGTCGCGCGCTTTTCAGCGGCGTATTGCGAGACAAGCCTTTCGGCAATCATTGTCTGAAGTGCAAATTCACCCGCCCGTCCCGGCATCCGGCCGCGCGTTTCGAGCGCAGGCATAAGCTGGGCCGCGTTAACGCGTTGGATGCGCGCATAGAATTCATCTTCCGTTATTATATCGCGATTGACTTTTGCTACGACCTTCTTGCCGCTTCCGGCGCATCCGTTAAGGATAACGAGAAGCGAAATAGCCAGGATAAATGATCCAACAGCACGTTTCAAAATGAATTTCTCCTTAGGAGGGATAAATTGCATACCGCGAAACAACCGTACAAGGTTTCATACCGGCGCACTGCCGGCGTTCCGGCGCAGTCCTAGAATCAGTTCGATTTCGCCTTCGGAGCAGCCGGTTCGCTGGGAAATGACGGCGGAGGCCACGCCTTCGTCGGCCATGTCATAGATCTCCTGATATCTCTGCTCCGAACGATTCGCGCCGCAGGTCGAGGCAGCGCCTCCTTCGGAAACTTGCTTCGCAGATTCAACGATCTCGGAAGGGGGCGGGCGGCGTCTCAGCATTCGTTTTGAACCGCCGGCTTGAATCGACTCCAATCGGCGATCGAGCGCGGAGAGCAGATCCCTGGCCTCGACACAGCGGGCTTCCAACTGTGCGGACGCCTGGGCGGATTCCAGTTTAAGCTGTTCCAGAAGAGCCGCAATGCTCTTCTGCAGCGCCTTGATCTCGGCAAGCACGGGAGCTTCCGAGGCGCGGGCGGTCAGTTCAGATTTTGCTTGCTGGAACAGCAGCCAACCGGCCAGCAGCAGAAGGAATTCGACAACGAGGACGATACTACCAAATTCCATGCGGATTCATCCCCCGGTCCTGCGAGCAATGTCCGGATAGCAGATATCAGGCATGGATATCCAGGTGCGGATCTGAGTCCTGAATATCCGCCATCGCCGAGTCTTCCGGATCAGTCTCACCTTCTCCGCCCTTCGCGCTCGCAAGGTATTCGTCGCTAACCTCCACCGTCACGGGCGGGTCTTCGTGCTGAGCGTTATCTTTGCCGGATTCGTGGTCGGGCTTTTCTTTCTGCCCGAAACCTTGAGTTTCCGAATCACGCTCAACGCGACGAATGCCTGTGACTTCTCGCGGAAGGTTGACCGGTAAGTCTGTGGGGCGAATGCTCATCGCGGCATCATCTTTTTCAGGATGGAGGCTTACCCACGATTACGACCGAGTATAGCATACGGTCTGAAACGAAGTCAACGCGCTCCACGCTCGAGCGCAACTGCAGCGCGAGTTGCGCAAAGTGTTAAGAGCCTGGCGTCTTCCGGCGTGAACGCGCGCGGCTTAGAATGGCTCGCGTTTAGCACGCCCACGACTCTATCATCGACGACCATCGGCACGGATATGAACGATCGCACCCTTTGAGGAACCATTTCGGCGTCTTGGAGGCCGCTCTCGCTTAACAGGTCTCGGACAAAAAACTGTTTCCGCTGCTCGGCGACCCAGCCGGAGATCCCGCTGCCGCGTTCGAATGCGATGTGGTCGAGCAGATTAATTCGGCGGCCTCGCGTGGCCCGATGAATGAGCGAGTTCTTTGCGGAATCCAGCCCGAATACCGTACAGTTCTCAAACGGAACCAACGTGGAAATTTGGTCGAGCACCTGCCGATATAAGTCATCGGAACGAGTGGCGCCGTGCAGAAGATTATCGATTTCATGCAGCGCATTCAGTTCCTGGCATTGTCTTTTCAAATGAACGGAGCGTTGGAGGCTGGAAATGGCTGTGGCGATGTCCGCGGTAAGAGAACCGAGGCGCTGAGAGTCCGTTTCTTCGAAGCGTCCCCGGGCTGGTCCGCCGAAAGCCACTGCCCCGACAATCACCTCCCCATGGCGCAGAACGCAGGCTAGAACGTCTGGCCGTTCGTCGGGAAGAATTCCTACGAGCGCGTTTTCATCGAACCCGGGAGAAGTCGGTAGCGGCGAGTCCATACCGGGCTGCCGTTGGATAGCGCTCCTCAAGCGGTTCTTACAGATCTGCCGGATCGATCCGGGCAGGTCGTTGGCAGCGAATGAAATTGATTCGGCAATCGTGACCGGAGAAATATAGCCGAACGTGGAGCCAATCTCAAGGAGTTCATTAGCCGTATCCGCAAGCCATAGAGCGGCGCCCGAAGCGCATAGCGTTTCGGAAACGATGCGCAGTATTCGCGTATATTGGACGTCCGGTTCGCCTGCCTGGAGACCGGTTAGCAGCACATTTCGCGACACATCGCGCTCGTCTATCAGGCGCTTTTGGTCGCGGTTAGCCGCCGACGCTTCCTGGTAATTTGCTCGGAGCTTCCGGTTCTGCTCGTGCAAGAAGCCGACCTGCCGCTCGATATCCTCGACCGTTCGAATTTTGAGTAGCGTTCCTGGCTTTGCTGCGGAATTGTTCGTGCGAGTGATTATGGCGAAGGCGGCCGTGGTAAAGATCGTGGCCGAGGCAGAAATGCCGAGGAGCGCCGTATTCAAGCTGCCGATATGGGTAAAGCACACAAATGCAACAGTAGAGAGTGCGAGAACCTGACCGAAAATGCCTAGCCGTCTTGCGATTCTCATGCGCCGCGCAGTTCTATTGGCGCTAATCTCGTTCGGTTCGGCTTTCTCGTCACGGCGCAAGTGGGTTACAGCGACTGCCCGATCGAGCTCGGTTCCTGCGTAGGCCTGGGCTAAGGCGCTGCCCGAAGATAGAACTCCTCGATCACGCTCCCATTCGGCTCCACGACCCGAATTCCCATTTTGTCGCCGTTTACTGTTATCTCGCAATCGTGATATGCCTTTCGAGCTTTCTTGGTGAACGGCGTATCGAGCCGGAAGTCGTACAAAGGCGCGCCGCCGCCGCCGGATACGATATAGTGGATTCCATTCGCGAAGTGATGCTGGTAGTTGTGGTCGTGGCCGGTGATAACCAGTTGCACCTTCTCCTTCATAAATATCGGTTCGAGGCGCGCTCTTAGAGAGACCGAATCTACGCGGCGGGATTCTGTGACGGAGCACGTATAGGGGGTGTGATGGAAAAACACGATGCGCCACGTCGCGTTTTGATGGGATTCCAGATCTTTCCGGAGCCACTTCTCCTGGGCTTTGTGTTCGGAAGGCGGGCGGTTTGTATCGATAGACACAAAATGCGCGTTGCCGTAATCGAACGAATATTCGCGCTTAACGTCGAAATAACGAAAGTACGGAGCCCCGTTCACCTCGTGATTGCCGAGACTGGGATAGTAGGGCGTTTCTCGCACGAGCGGCGCCACAACTCGCCAGAATTCATCCCATAGCGGCTCGCTTTCACCATTGGCGACGAGGTCGCCTGACTGTGTGACGAAATCCGGGTGGAACTTGCGCATTCGGGCGATGACCGCTGCATGCTTGTCCGGCTGCGTTCGAGTATCGCCGTAAGCGATGAATTTGAAAGGCTGTTCGACGGGCGCGGCGGTCAAGAACGTAGAAAGGCCGCTCTTTTTGCCCGCACACTCCACTTCGTACTCATAGACGCTGTAAGGCTGAAGGTCCTTAAGCCGGACCTTGTGAAACTGGACAGGCTTGCTCTCGCGGGCGACGTGCGTGTTCGACGTCTTGCCGCCGGGGAGCGTCCGCGCATAAGTTACCGTACCCGCTTCAACGGCGTCGCTGACCCAGCAGACCGAAATCTCTTTCGTGGTGGGGTTCTGCAGATAAGGCCCTTTGATAATTCCGTCCGCCCTTAGCTGCGCCGGCAGCGCAAGTGCGAGGGCGATTGCGCTGAGAATGGATTTTACGTTCATAGTTCTCCAGAGAGGCGTCCGTCATGGATGCGGAAGCCAATTCTCAATGATCTGCTCCGCCCGGAAGTCCCGCCAATTTATACGTTCCGGCGGCTCTGCCCCGAGCGAAAACCGAGGAAGCAAACCGACGATCTCACTTTCGAGTACGTTCACCCCGCGGTCTCCTGCTTCCTTCCGAACCAGGTCGAATATCGAGGGGAGCGGAGCGGTCGAGGGCTGGGTGAGATTCATGGAGACTTGCGCAAGGTTGCGGGACTTCAGATACAGCCCCAACGCGCGGACGCCGGAAAGACATGGCTCATGCGCTCGTCCGGCGCGAATCCACCGGGCGATGCCTCGCGCAACTTCGACATCCGGCGTGTCCAACAAGATATTGTACGCTACGAGCGGATTGCGGGCGCCGACAATCGCAACGCCTGCCGACGGATGTATCCGGTCCGGCCCAAGATCGGGCGCCCTATCGCAAACGAGTGGCGATCGGCTCAGCTCTTCGAAACCACCCCTCCGGATCTCCGGCAGCAGGCTTGGCCGCCCGGTAACGGCGGACAGCTCGTAGAAATAGACCGGAATGGACAAGTCATTCGATAGGTCCTCGGCAATTTCCCGCGATAGCTCAATGCAGCGCGCTTCCTCAACCTCGCGAATTGGCACAACCGGGACAACGTCGATAGCGCCGGTGCGAGGATGAACCCCGGAATGCCGCCGCAAGTCGATTTCACGGACAGCTACCGCGGCCGCGCTTACAATCGCCTTGCGAACGGTCTCCGGAGGTCCCAGGATCGATGCAACCATCCGGTTATGGTCGACGTCGTAGCTACAGTCCGCCAAATAGGCCCCGGGAACCTGGCGAATTGCACCGGCAATGGCCGAAATAACGTCGATCCTGCGGCCTTCGCTAAAATTTACCGCACTCAGGACCGTCGGACCAGGCGGGAGTTCTCGAAGGGAGGTAGACAGGTGCGGGTCTGATGGCATTGTCACGAGTGTCCAAAGTGCAACGTTTGGCTAAATAGAACCCGTAAACGCGAATAAACCGGTGAGAAAGGCGGTAAAATCATGGACGCGGATATCGCTTCATCGAATGCCGAGAAATCTACCCCAAAAAGTGGAGAAGTCCAATCCATGGCGCCGACGCCCCGAGGTGACCTGTTTGCACGAACCATCGGCTTCCTGGTGTTCGTACTGGGGTTAAGTATTATCATCGCCGTGCTCATGATGGGCTTCGATCTTTATCGTGACCCGAATCTCGGCATTCGATCGACAGGACCCACCCCTACAGCCACCGAAATCGGCTCCTCGCTGGCTCGGATCGTTCTCAAGCTGCTGCTGCTGTTCCTGGGCAGCATTTCGGGGTCGCTGATCGCTAATAAGGGAGTAAAGCTCTACTTCGCATCGCTGGGTGGAACAATCGATAAGTCTTGAATAGTTGATACTACGTAATTGTTCACAATTCGTGTAAAACCCTGATCGGCCGCGCGTAGGGGTGAAGCATTCGGACGACATAATGTATCGGAACCCGCCAACCGCTATCCCGAATGCTTCACCCCTACCCCATCGATCGTGAACTGTTACGATACTACCCGATTCTTGACGGGCGTCCGGTGGAATGCTATACTGTGGCCGGTTTTGAGGGAAGGGTTACCACCCTTCTCTTTTTTGCACCTTGATGCCAACAATATTGGATGCGAAGCGATCTAATGACTGAATTCGGGTTTGAGCTGAGTGAGATAGCGCGGCTCATCGAGATCGTCGAAGAACGCGGCCTCGACAAGCTGATGGTAGAAGAGGATGGCCGGCGAATCGTGATCCGTGGCGCGCGCCCCATAAAGCCGCGAACGGCATCGGATTCGGCCTTTCAGGATCCGCATTTCGCGCACAATCACCCG
>JBGPOG010000127.1:0-9465 GCA_041487935.1 Chthonomonadia bacterium
CGTGTAGTGAACGTGCCGGGCTTTTCATACTTGGTTGTGTGCGCTGCACATGAGGCCTCCTAAGAAACTTCACCGTTTAGTATACGAATGTCAACTTGCAAATTCAAAGACAGATCCCTACGGGGATGACGGGGGCTGTGACAGTTTCTTACGCTCAACGCCGCGTTAGGCGCGGTAAAATGCTCGGGATGACGGCCGCGCGACTTTTGCAAATGCCTCAAGGATCACGCATCACGCATGACAATGAATATTTCCGATATTGAAAAACTTGTCGAGCTCGTTTCTTGCTCCAGGGTCGCCGAAGTGACCCTCGAGAGTGAGAACCGCAGGATAACCGTGCGTAAAGGCATTGGGAGACCCGTTTCGGCGGTCATGGAAGCTCCTTCGGACGCGCCAATCATAGGCGAGAGCGAGTCGGCTGAATATGCGGAGGAAATACCGGGCAGCGCTTATCCGCTTTCGACGATCATTGCCCCTATGGTGGGAATCTTCCACAACGCCGAGCAGGCGGTAGACGTGGGATCAAGAGTTGAGATCGGGCACGTGGTTGGGATTATCGAATCCATGAAGCTCATGAACGATATTCGGGCGGAATATGCCGGGATCGTCCGAGAGGTTCACGTAGAGCCCGGCGTTGCGGTAGAATACGGGCAGACGCTGTTTGAGTTGGAGGCTGTCTGATTGAGAGGAAACAAGCCATGAAACAACGCGAATTGCGCCTTGCGCGAGCCTTCAGTCTCATCGAAATCCTGATCGTAATGGTGGTGTTAATAGTGATTGCCGCCTACTTGCTTCCGCACTACCTTGGCGGGAAGACATTGTATGGAAAGAAGGTTCGCGCGCCGATCACCATGGCCAGGGACACCGTGTGCCAGTCCAACATCCAGCAGGTTCGTCAGTCGCTCGAAATCAACAAGACAACGGACGCCGAAGGCGGGTATCCCGCGGACCTTGCCTCTTTGAAGCTGCCGGCCGAATGTCTCAAGTGCGAAGTCGGGGGTGAAGCATATGTCTACGATCCCCAGACCGGCAAAGTCCATTGCCCGCATCCGGGACACGAGAATTACTGATCCTTGTTCAAAAAAATCCTCATTGCCAACCGCGGGGAGATCGCGGTGCGCGTCATACGGGCTTGCCAGGAGCTCAAGATCAAGACAGTCGCGGTCTTCTCGACTGCGGACGCCAACTCGCTTCACGTAAAGATGGCGGACGAATCGGTCTGCATCGGTCCCCCTGCGAACAAAGACAGCTACCTCCACGCTCCAAATATCATCGCGGCCGCGCATATCACCGGCGCGGAGGCGATTCACCCGGGATACGGATATTTGAGCGAGCAGGCCAGCTTCTCGGAAGCATGCGAAGCGTGCATGTTGACTTTCATCGGACCGCCTGCAACCGTAATCGAGCGGATGGGCGATAAAGCGCGCGCGCGTGAGACCGCGCGTTCTGCCGGCGTGCCGATCGTGCCCGGCGCCGATGGGACGGTTGCGAACGAACAGGAGGCCCTGAAGGTAGCGCACAAGGTCGGTTATCCGGTCTATATCAAAGCCGTCGCCGGGGGAGGCGGAACAGGCATACGGCGCGTAGACGGCGAGGAAGACCTTCCGGCCGCACTCAAGCATGCGCGCTCTGAGTCCGAGGCTGCGTTTGGCAACCCGGACGTTTACATCGAAAAGCTGATCGAAGAGCCTCGCCACATCGAAGCCCAGATCATCGCGGATAACCACGGCCACGTCATCCACCTCGGACTGCGCGAGTGCTCCGTGCAGAATATCCGGCATAAGAAACTTGTCGAGGAGGCGCCTGCCAGCTCGATTCCCGTATCGCTAAGGAACAAGATCGGCGAGTCGGCGGTTAAGCTCGCAAAGCACGTGGGCTATCGCGGCGCAGGTACGGTTGAGTATCTGGTTAACTCCCGCGGCGAGTTCTTTTTCCTGGAGATGAACACTCGCCTCCAGGTTGAACACCCGGTTACGGAACAAGTGACGGGCGTGGATACCGTCAAAGAGCAGATCCAGGCCGCTGCCGGTGAACGACTCACACTGACTCAAAAAGAGGTGAGGTTCGAGGGCCATTCCATCGAATGCCGTATAACTGCCGAAGACCCGCTTCGGAACTATTCTCCCAGCGCCGGGTGTATCTCATCCGTGCACTTTCCCGGCGGCCCGGGTGTCCGTATCGATAGCCACGTGTTTGCTGGTTACGAAGTTCCGCCGTATTACGATCCAATGCTCGCCAAGATCATCGTCTGGGCGCCGGACCGTACTCAAGCGATCGCCCGAATGGCTCGATCTCTCAACGAGCTGGAAATCCTGGGAATCCCCACAAACCTAGACCTTCAAAAGCGAATTATCGCCAATGCGTTCTACAAGCGAGGCGAGATTTCGACCGGTTTCCTCGTCCGTCGCGTACTGAACAACGGCAGCAGTTAAAAGCTTTAGTGAAACCTTAGAGACTTTGACGTAACCTGGTCCCGCTTTCGTTGTCTTCTCTACTATGAAGCGGGCAAACTGCCTAAATTCCCCGGACCCCCGACCGCATCCGGCCGCGTGATTGCATTCGACGCAGGAAGTAGGAGCGATGGAGCCCAAGCAATGCACAGAGCAAACGGCATAACGCGCCAACAGATTCTCACTCATGTAAAGACGAACGGCTCTATGACCGCTGAGGGACTGGGCCGCGAGCTCGGAATTTCCCCGGTTGCCGTCCGCCAACACCTGACCGGTCTCGAAGCGGAAGGTGTAATCACGACCACCGTCGAGCGTAAGGGATTAGGACGGCCCGTTCACCGGTATTCGCTGACGAGCGAAGGAGATGAGTCGTTCCCAAGGGACTATGCGGGACTGGCCAATAGTCTCTTGGATGAGGTGCAGGCGGAACAAGGACCGAATGCCGTCGATCGTCTATTAGCTTCGCGGCGTCACAAGGTGGTTGCGAACAACCGCGCGCGTTTGCAAAGCCTTCCGTTTGCCGCTCGAGCGCGCGAAGTCGCCCGGATGCAAACCGAGAGCGGGTTTATGGCATCACTGGAGGAAAACGAGGGAGCCGCCCGGATTATTCAATATAACTGTGCGGTCTGTCGAATTGCCCGCTCCCACCGTGAGGTCTGTACCAACGAGCTACGGATGATTCAAGAGCTTATCGGTGACGACGCAATCGTCGAGCGCGAGACTTACATGATGACCGGAGATCACACCTGCACCTACATCGTTAAGCCAAAGTAGGTCATCGGACTCTCTCGCCTCAATTCCCCCAAGAGCCCAACAACCCAACTACTCCAGCCTCGCCGCAGCCGCGACAAATCCCTGGAACAGATTCCGAGCCTCCTCACTAACGTGTACCAACTCCTCTGGGTGCCATTGTACGCCGACAACAAAACGATCGCCGGGAATTTCGACTGCTTCGACGATTCCATCCTCTGCGCGCGCTGTTACGATTAGATCCCGGCCCAGGCCCTTGATGGCCTGATGGTGAAACGAATTTACCCTGAACGCGTCCGATTGAACGAGTGCGCGTGTAGTCGAGTCCGCAGACACCTTCACTGCATGGGACATCTCGGACCGGCCGCCGGGCTGTCGATGGATGATGTCTGAGGTTATCTGGATGGGAATGTCTTGAAATAAACTCCCGCCCAGCGCCACGTTCAAGGACTGGATTCCGCGGCAAATTGCGAGAATCGGCATGTTACTTTTCAGGGCCTTCCCGATCAGAGGTATCTCCGCGCGGTCCCTGGGTGGGTCGGTCTCCACAGTGTCGCTCAGCTTGTCTTCGCCGAAGAGCATCGGTTCCAAATCGTATCCGCCTGACAACATTAAGCCGTCGATCTTGCCAAGATATGCGGCGATCAAATCCGGTTCTGCGACATTCGGGATGAGAACCGGAATACCCCCGGCCAGAGCGACGGCGCGCGAATAGGCGCAGTTGAGACGATCCTGCGGATTAGCGGCGTGGACATCATTCGCGCTCGAGCTGCAGGTTATTCCGATGAGAGGTTTAGACATGAGAACCTTCGATTCGTTGCTGAATCGGCCTACCCAGTTTCGACCGTTATTGAAAGTTGGCGGGTGGGGATGAAGCATTCGCACTTAAATCTGCCATTGAAGACGAAAACCGAACGGGCGAATGCTTCATCCCTACAATCTATCACGGGCCAATTTCGATTTCGAGATCGAGAACGAGTAAGGGGTGGGTCACTTCTTAAACGTCGTCCACTGGCCGCTGCCGTCGTCGGTCGACTCGGCGACCAGCGTCATCGGCTCGGAGGACGATGGCGGATTCGCGATGTAGAAACGGACCTTCTTGAAGCCGTATTGCTTCGCGGTCGGCGTGACTGCGTTCTCTAGAATGTACTTGATCGTTTCATCGTCGCCGGAAGCGACCTGGAGGTCGAGCGTATCGAGCTGTTCGGTCACGCCGAAATGCTGGATCTGCTCGCCGAACTTCTCTCGGAGCAACCGGTAAAAAGGGAGCCGCTTGTTGCCGAGCTCTTCGCGGATTTCATCCTCGTGGGTCAACGGGGCGTGAATTGCTTGATCCGGAGAGCGCAGATAAGTGCCATTACCGGATTGTTGGCCGCCGCCGCTCTGTGCGGCGCGCACGGCCGATGGCGCAACGGGCCGAAGAAGCAAGTATGCGGCCACCCCCACAATCAACAGCCCGCAGATCGCGCCCAGAGCCTTCATTTCGCCTGAATGGCTTCCTCGCCTTCGATCCAGAATTCCCCGTCAGGGCAGACTTCCTTCTTCCAGATCGGGACGGTCTCTTTCAGTGTATCGATGCAGTACCGGCACGCTTCGAACGCCTCGGCCCGGTGCGGCGATCCGACGCAGATCGCCACGCTAGGCTCGCAAAGCTCAATTCGACCGATTCGGTGCTCGATCGCAACTGTTACGCCCCACTTACGGCCGGCATCCTGCGCGATGCGCGATATCTGTTTCTCCGCCATCGGAACATACGCATCGTATTCCAACCAGGCAACTTCGCGCCCGCGTGAATGATTGCGGACCTGGCCCACAAACGTCAAGACAGCGCCGTTCTCCGGTCCTGATACATACGCTTCGAGAGCCTTTACGTCAATGGGACCCGAAACGATGCGGCAATGGACTTCGTCCTTCATCCTTCATCCTTCATCCTTCATCCTTCGGACGACCCTCCGCTCATCGGCGGAATGAACGCGACGGTGTCGTCCGGGCTTAACTGTAAGCCGGCTGCGACATACTCTTCGTTCACGGCAGCCCGGCAGATTCGCTGGACCGCCTCAAGTCGCGGGTCGTTGCTTATTAACAACCTAGCGAGATCGGCGACTGTCGATCCCACCGGAACATCCACAATCAACCCGTCCGGATGGATGTCCCGGAAATGGCCGAAGAAATAGACCTTGACCGTCACTTCCCGGTCTCCGAGCTCGTCAGGCGGCGGAGGGTAGCCACGTTCACCTGGTGCATCGTTTCCGCGTCAGGCGTTTCCACGACGATGGGAATGTGCATCATGCGAGGATCATTGACCAGCCGCTTGAACGGTTCCAGGCCGATTTCGCCTTCGCCGATGTGCTCGTGCCGGTCGACGCGGCTCCCCAGCGGCTTCTTGGCGTCATTTGCGTGGATCACTTTGAGGCGCTCGAATCCGATCAGCGATTCGAACGATTTGAAGGTCTGTTCATAAGATATCTCATCGCGAATATCGTATCCGGCCACAAAAATGTGGCAGGTGTCCAGGCAAACACCGAGTCGCGGATGGGCGCCGCATCCCTCGAGCACTCGCGCCAGGTGCTCGAACCGGTAACCGAGGCTGCTGCCTTGTCCCGCGGTGGCTTCCATCGCAATGCCGGCGTTCATGCCTTCTGTGTCTCTCAGGACGCCTGTAATGCTCTTGCACAGCAGATCGAGGGCGGCATCTTCTCCGCTGTTAAGATGCGCCCCCATATGCGTGACGACCCACGGAATTCCCAGCGCCTCCGCGCGTTCGAGCTCGTCTTTGAATGCCAGGATCGACCTCTCGAGAATTGCAGCATCCGGCGCGCACAGGTTTATGAGGTAGGAATCGTGAGCCACCGTAAATCCAATCTCTGTCTCTTCCAGAGCCGCATTCCACTTTGCGGCAACCTCGGGACTTATAGGCCCGCTCCTCCATTGCCGGGGGCTGCTGGTGAACACTTGCACCGCCGAGCATTCGATCGCCTTGCCATTGGTGAGAGCGTTGAATACTCCACCCGCGGTGGGCATGTGCGCGCCGATGAGCCGCGGTGGCTGGTTGAGTTGATTATTCATGAGTCACCGTGCTAACGCGAGCAGCCACCTGCCCGGCGATGTGTCTGAAGGCGTCCGCTTGCCTTGACTCCGGCGCCATCAAGAGCGAGGGTCTGCCTGCGTCGCCGCTCACGCAGATCATAGGATCCAGCGGGATGGCGCCTAGAAACGGCACACCCAGGCGGGTGGCGGCTCGCTGGCCGCCGCCTTTGCTGAAAAGAGGCGTCTCCTCACCGCATCTTGGGCAGACGAATCCGCTCATGTTCTCGACGACGCCGAGGATGGGAATCTTCCGCACCCCGGCTGCTTCAAGCTGGCGGAACATGTCGATCGCTTTATTAGCAATGGACTGCGCAACGTCTTGCGGGGTCATGACGACGACGACGCCGGTAATCGGGATGAGCTGGGCCAGAGACATCGACGCATCGCCGGTTCCCGGCGGCAGATCGACCACGAGATAGTCCAGCTCGCCCCAGGATACGTCTCCCAGGAGCTGATTCAGCGCCTTGCCGATCATCGGTCCTCGCCAAACCACGGCTTTACCCGCTTCGAGGAAGAACCCGATGGACATTAATTTGACGCCGTAACGCACCATCGGAATGATTCGCTCGTCCAGCATCTCCGGCTGCCCGGTGGCGCCCATCATCATCGGCACGGACGGGCCGTAAATATCGGAGTCGAGCAAGCCCACTTCGGCGCCCGTCTGCGCAAGTGCGACTGCCAGATTGCAAGAGACGGTCGACTTGCCCACGCCCCCCTTGCCGCTCGCCACGGCGATCACGTTCTTTACGCCGGGAATCAGGGGTCCCGACGGCTGTCCGCTGCGAACCTGAGCCGTCATGCCGACTTCAACGCGGACCACGCCCGCAATCTCGGAAACAACCGCAGAAGCCTGCTCCTTCAAGAGGTCCTTGACCGGACAAGCCGGGGTTGTCAGCTCGATCTTGAATTCCACGCTCCCATCGCAGATTTTCAGGTCCTTTACGAATCCCAGGCTAACGATGTCGCGGTGCAGATCGGGATCCTGCACCGTGCGGAGGGCGTCGAGTACCTGGGCTTCGGTTACTTCGGGCATGTGGGCCTCACGGTTTCTTACGGAGCGGAATGACCGGATTGTACCTGTGGACCTATCAATTGTCAACGCGAGGCGCGGGCGTCGCCAAGCTCGCCGAGCCGTTTCATGAGAGGCATAATGGTCAGTCCTTGTACGAGCACCGAAAAGGCTACGACGGCAAACGCGAGGGTAGTGATCTCGAGACGGCGGGGAACGGATTCCGGCAGCCCCAGAGCAAGGGCAAGGGCGAGCGCGCCGCGAAGCCCGCCCCACCAGAGAATATGCTGGTGCCGGATATCAACTCGGCGGGAAGAGCGGAGGAACAAGACGCTGCACAGGTAAACCCCGGCTGCTCTCCCAACAAGCACCAAAACTACCGCGATGATAACCGGCAGGATAAGAACCCCGTAGTCTTGGTGAGCCAGCCTCATTCCAATCAGGAGAAAGACCAGGGAGTTCACCACAAACGCCATGTACTCCCAGAAGGACCCGACCGCTTCCCGGCCCTTATCCGTAATGGATCCCAGATGGCCGTAGTTGCCGATCAGCAGCCCAGCCGTCATGGTCGCAAGCACCCCGGATAGGTGAAGCCTCTCAGCCAGCAGGAATGAGCCGTATGCCGCGACTGTTGTGAAGGTGATCTCGATCAGGTGGTCGTCCGTATGTCCCGCGAGGAAAAGCGCGGCGCCGGCAACCACGGATCCGCATACAACTCCACCAAGAATGGATACCAACAGGGAGCCACCGATTTGTGCTGCTGTCATCTCGCCGCCCTGAACTACGGCAAGGGCAACCGCAAAGCCGACCGCGGCGGTGCCATCGTTAAATAGGCTCTCGGATTCGACGAGCAGCCTCAGTCTGCCGTGCGCGCCCGCTTCTTTAAACGTTGCGATTACCGAAACCGGGTCCGTCGCCGCGATCAAGACTCCGAAGAGCAACGATGGCCCGAACTCCCAACCGGCGAGCTTCTGCATGCCGATCATGGTAATCGCCGCGGACACGGCGACGCCGACTATGGCGTACATTGCAATCACGGGCAAGTCCTTTCGAAGCTCCGGCCAGGGGATGTAAAAGGCTGCTTCGAAGATCAACGGGGGAAGGAACGCCGAGAAGATCAAATCCTTGGTCAGGGCTATCTCGGGCACGATCGAGAATAGAGCGAGACCGATGCCTGCCAGTACGAGCACGACTGTGTACGGAACCCGTGCGCGGCGCGCCAGCATTGCCACGACCGCAGCGATCAGAAGCAGAATCTCCAAACGCTCGATGCTAAGCGCCATCGGCAGATTCCCTCAGGTGATGGTACGTCTAGACCCTTACCCGTTTCCACGTTTCGCTGCGGAGGTGACGGTCAAGCGGAATTCGCGAGTAACCTATACCTCTAGATCGTCTACAAGCAGAACTTGAATCTCGGAAACTCTCGCCAGGGCCGTGTCTAGGAAAACGGTCGATACGGCCGACAGCGCTTGGGCCACCTTCATTTTAGCGGCTTCGACCGCTCATCATCTGCCGCACGGGATCGAGACACCCAAGATTGAGCGTCTTCAGCGACCATAGGATAGGTCACGGCGCCAGAAATCTCCGACCACTTTCTGCGGGGCCGCTTCATGGACGATAAGTCCAGATCTTTCCGAGCTATCTCCAACAGTTTCATCTTGTCGGCCGCCGGTCTTTCCTTGACGTATTTCTCGTAAAGTTCCTCAACGGTCATCGTTGCCATCGCAATCTCCCAAAGCTCATTGTAACCTATCTCGGACGGAGCCGGGATCTTAAAGGGAACGGTCAGTTCGGCAAAATGCGGATTCGCGGTGCCGGCTCTGGCGCTCGTAGAGCGCGATCAAGCGGTCGTAGGCTTCGTCCGTATCGGTCAGGCTCGTCGATAGCGAGAGTGCGTTAAGCGATTCCCGTTCCTCTCCCGCAGTATCCCCGGCTGATGCCAGCGCGCCTGCTAACACGAGCCTCTCAGAGGATTCGAATGGGTCGCCGTCAAAGATCAATCGCCCGAGGGGCGTTCTTCGCAGCTCCGATGGGAAAGCATCCTGGTGATGGCGAAGGTGTTCGATGGCGGCCTCGAATATCTCGGACTCGATGTGGTCCGCGCCGAGGTCGTAGTTTGGGGTCCGAGTCGAGAGCGCAAGCGGGCAGAGCAGCGCCTGCCACCAGCGC
>JBGPOG010000128.1:0-9325 GCA_041487935.1 Chthonomonadia bacterium
CCCGCCGGCCTGGTTCGCTCCGATCTAAGCCCGAAGCCTGTTTACGAGCGCCTGATGAAACTGATTAAAGGGAAGTGGTGGACGAGCTTGGAGCTTGCGGCTGACGCCGATGGCGCCGTCAGGTTTCGGGGATTCGGCGGGCGGTATCGAATCTCCGTGAGTTCTGACGAAGGTGCGCGCACCATGGAGACCGATCTCCCGGCGTCCAAGTCCAGGACGATCAAGATCCAGGTAGATTAATCTACACGATCTCAAGCTCGAACGTCCACGCCGTGAATCGGCGGGTCGTACCGCAGCTCAATCGTCGTCGCGTCGATGTGCGCTTCTCCGGTTAGCAGTTGGTCGTTGACGACGTCCAGCACGGGCACGTTCGTGTGGCTATTCGGACCTGCTCCTGTAATAGCCTGCGCGCGCTCAGCCTTGTCACTCGGCCGCACCCCGGATGACACATCCCAGTTATTTGTCGAAATTACATTGCTAATATCCATGCTTTCCTTCTCCTCCATGAAGGGCGTACCCTGCTTTTTCCATTCTCAGAAAGCGCTTGTACTTTCGCTGATTGCCGGTTCTTGCGGGCTGCGTGAGCGGGCGGTATACTGGGATGGACGATGGACGATGGACGGTGGACGGTGGACGGTGGACGGTGGACGGTGGACGGTGGACGGTGGACGGTGGACGGTGGACGATGGACGATGGACGATGGACCGTGGACGATGGACGTTGGAAGACGGGGCAGTGAATATTCGAATTCGGACGGTGGCATTGGTGGCGCTGTGCGTGGTTGCCGCGAGTGCGGCGTTTGGCGATCGTGATATCGTCTATTCCGCGCGGTATTACTACCCGCCCGGATACAAACGGACGAGTCACTTCCACTTGTACCGAATCAATCCGAACGGTCGCGGACGCATTCAGATAACGTCCGGCAAGTATGACGACGTGCACCCGATCTGGCCACCCAACGGACGGAAGATTGCGTTCATTCGCGAGCTGCCAATCCGAGGGAGCGAGTATTCTCTGAATGTACTATGCGTTGCCGGACCAGATGGGAGGAACGCAAAGCGGCTGTACGTCATTGGAGAACATACTTTGGCCGATTTTCGGTGGCGTTCAGACGGCAAAGCAATTGTGGGGTCGTGGATCGGTCCCATCAGCATCTCACATCCAAGGCAGCCGCCTGACTCTGGCCCGGTACGTGATCACGATGAGGAAATGGATACTCCGGTCTCTCCGGACGGCGCAAAGCTTTATATTCGTGGCGGCAGCGGCTCGGAAGGAGAGGATCGTATCTACATTCGGAGGACAGGGCGATTTCTGAGTGTGACCGATTCTCTTTACTTACCGATTTGGCTGGATAATCGAACTGTCATTGGCGCAGTAGGAGTTTCGGACGGAAAACCTCTTGGACTTGCCCTGGTCGGAGCCGATGGGAGGACGATAAAGCGAGTAGGCTTCGATCCGACCGGTCCGACGAAGGAGAACTCTGTTTCACCGATCGGGGCGACCGTGGAGCTGCTGCTTCGCATCCCCGGCGACAAACGACACCTCCTCTGGGCTAGCGACATCAGCAATAGCACGGTCAGACCGTTCTACGGTTTTTACCGCGTTAACGTGGATACCGGACGAGCGACGCCTTTGCTCGATGGCCAGTTCGTGGCGTTCTCGCCGGAAGGCAATCGGTTCCTCACCGCTAACCGGAGCCTGGCGTTATACGGAAAGCGCGGCGACGGGTCAACCAGCAGAGTTTGGGGGACTCCTCTGAAGTTAGTTCAGTACAATACCGGCAAGGCGGTGGCGCTGACGAAAGGCATTGTGTGGGTTGAATGGGCAGACTGGCGAACTCCAGCGAAGACATCGAGAAAGAGATCCAAATGAGCGTGGTAAGGAGGATGGCCGAGCGCGCGAGGCAAGCGGCACGCGATTTGGGTATAGCTTTATCCGCAGCGAAGGACATTGCTTTAAGGGAAATGGCAGACTCGCTATGCGCGGAACAGGACGCCATACTCGCGGCGAACGCGATTGATGTGAATGCCGCGCGTGACCGGGGAACGGCCGACGCGTTGATCGACCGTCTCACGCTAAATCCGAGGCGGATTGCGGCGATGGCGGACGGACTGCGCCAAATCGCATCGCTGCCTGACCCGATCGGCGAAATCCCGGATGGCTGGCGACGGCCCAATGGCCTGGAGATTCACCGCGTGCGGGTGCCGCTCGGCGTGGTGGGGATTATCTACGAGTCCCGGCCCAACGTGACCGCGGACGCTGCCGGGCTGTGCCTCAAATCCGGGAATGCGTGTTTGCTGCGCGGGGGTTCGGAAGCGCTGAGGTCCAACGCAGCCATTGCACGTGTGCTGCGGCAAGCGGCTGAGAGGGCTGGGCTCCCGGCGGACGTGGTGCAGCTCATCGAATCCACGGATCGCGAAGCGGCGCGCGAACTCATGAGGATGAACGGCCTGGTCGATGTTCTGATCCCGCGGGGAGGCGCAGGACTTATCCAGAGTGTGATCGAGAACGCAACGGTTCCCGTCATTGAAACCGGAACAGGGAACTGCCACGTCTACGTGGACGCAAGCGCCGATCTCGACCAGGCGGTCGAGATCGTGGTCAACGCGAAATGCTCGCGGCCCTCGGTCTGTAACGCGCTGGAGACGCTGCTGGTACACGATGTGATTGCAGAGGATTTCCTTCCCCAAGTGGCCGAGCGTCTCAGGGATGCAGGCGTAGAGCTAAGGGGCTGTGAGCGTACGCGTGAGATTATTCCGGACGCGAATCCCGCAACCGAACAAGACTGGCACACAGAGTACCTGGACATGATTCTCGCGGTGAAAGTGGTCAACGATCTGGACGCGGCGATAGAGCACATCGAAAAGTACGGCACCCGCCATAGCGAAGCGATATTGACGGAAGACTATAGCTCCGCGGAGCGTTTTACTCGGGAAGTGGATGCGGCGTGTGTGTACGTCAACGCTTCCACCAGGTTTTCGGATGGATACGAATTCGGCTTCGGCGCGGAGATCGGGATCAGCAACCAGAAGCTGCACGCACGTGGGCCGATGGGGCTTAGGGAGCTGACGACGTACAAGTACGTGATCCGTGGGGAGGGGCAGGTTCGTATGTGAATCGTACTCGTACTCGACGTAGTACTCGTACTCGTCGTAGTACTCGTACTCGGAATCGGCCGTTCAAAGACCGAGCACGACGACGAGTACGAGTACGATTAAGGAATGAGCATGAACCAAGTTCGCATCGGCGTTATCGGCGTAGGAGGAATGGGGTCGGGGCATTGCGCCATTATGCCAGAGATCGAGGAGGCGCGGCTGGCGGCGGTATGCGATATTGCGCCTGAGGCGCTGAAAGCGGCGGAAGAGAAGTTTGGCGTCCCGGGATTCGATCGATCAGAGTCGCTGCTGGACAGCGGGCTGGCGGATGCGGTCATCATTGCCACGCCGCACTACTTCCATCCGCCCATCGCAATCGAGGCGTTCAAACGTGGCGTCCACGTTCTTTCCGAGAAACCGATTGCGGTTAGCGTGAGCGCCGCAGATGAGATGATCCGCGCGGCAAACGCCTCCGGCTGCAAGTTTGCGGTGATGTACCAGATGCGGTCGTTGGGTAGGTGCCTGGCCGCGAGGAGGGTTATCGAGGAGGGCGGAATTGGCGATATTTACCGGACTTCGCTGGTGATGGGCTGGTACCGAAGCCAGGCGTACTACGATTCCGGCGGCTGGCGGGCGACCTGGGCCGGCGAGGGCGGCGGCGTTCTGATCAATCAGGCGCCGCATTTTCTGGATCTATTCGCTTGGCTGGGCGGGCTCCCATCTCGCGTAAATGGATCGACTCGGACACGGCTGCACGATATCCAAGTTGAAGACGAAGCTTTCGCGACGCTCGAATACCCAAGCGGGGCGCACGGTTATTTATACGCCAGCACGACCGAGATGCCCCAGCACGAGATGATGGAGATTTGCGGCGATCGAGGCAAGCTGGTTATGCACGGCCCAGGTCTGCGGGCGTTCGAGGTCAAGGGCGGAATTCGCGAGCATTCCAATAGCGCGGCCGGAATGTGGGACAAGCCTGAGACGGAGTTGATAGAGATAGAGATCCCGGAGGGCGGCGGGACCCACCAGGATATCACGCGCAACTTTTGCTGCGCAATCCTCTTCGACGAGCCGCTGCTAACTCCCGGCAGCGAGGGACTCTGGGCGGTCGAGCTGTTTAACGGGATCATTCTCTCAGGGCACACGGGCAAGCCGGTCGATCTTCCGGTGGACCGGACGGAGTATGACGCGCTCCTGGCATCGCTGCAAGCCGGTTCGAAGGATAAACAGAACGTCCGCGAGCAGCGGGTAACCGACCCGCATTACACGTAAGCATTGACCGCGAAGGCGCGAAGCCACGAAGAACGGCTTAATCTAACCGCAGAGGACGCAGAGAAACGCAGAGGGTTTTGGCTTGGAACGTTTCCTGCGGACTTCTGTGTCCTCTGCGGTTAGATTCTTGAATTCCCGTTAAGCCTGTATTATTAGAGGTTATGCAAACGGGTCGCCCTTGACGTTCTTCAGGATTCGCCTGCCGTCGTAAGCGGGGGTGATCGTTTGCTGCTTCTTTAGATATCTCCGCAGGACTTCAAAGCGAATCTCCCTTGTATCGACCTTGTTCGGAATGTCCCGAACAACTGGCGTGCCGGCGAAGTAGCTGTTCGTCGATCCCTTGTAGGTCCTGTCATCCTCGATCGGCTTTCCATTTACTGATGCTTCGACCAGCTTGTCGTCATCGACCGCGTATCGGATTCCGGAGACGTGAGGGTGGCGTTCGAGAAGTATTCGCTTGAGAAGCTTTCCGGTAATCTCGAACGTAACGATCGTGTTGATGAACGGGTCGAGATTGGCGAGATCGCCCATGGTGACGGGGCCCCGAGTCAGGTAAGCGCGCACGCCGCCGCCATTTTCAAGGTCGAATTCCACGCCAATCTCCGATCGGATCGCATCCGCGACGAGATGGTACTCAGCGGAGTCCCGTCCCTTCTTAGTGAAATCGCCTGTCGCCCGGGTGAGCACCTCGGCATACTTGGCGGAGATCGGTTGCCAGAAACGATCCACGACCGCGGCTGTTTCTTTGTCTTCCGGAATTGAGCTTGTGATTCCGAGCAGCCGGCCATCGTATTTCGCCACGGACCAGGTATTGTTCTCCGAACGATGAATCGTTAAATCCAGCTTTCCCAGCGTGCAGCCATATTGATAGTCCTGCACGATCACCGTCCCCTTGGCGTCAGTTACCGTGCCCGCTGATTGGGGGATTACGCAGACCGGCTTCGACAGCATCGTGTGCGAGTGGCCGCCGACGATCACGTCGATCCCCGGCACTTCGCGGGCCATCTGCTCGTCTTCTTCAAGTCCGATGTGAGTAACCGCAACCACCAGGTTCGCTTGCTTGCGCAGCTCCGGCACGATGCGCCGCGCAACATCGATGGGTTTCTCCATAATGAGATCGTTGCTGGCGGCGGGATACGTCCGCGCCGAATACGTCAGCAGCCCGAGGAATGCGATCTTGACTCCATCGACCTCTTTGACGGTATACGGAATGTAGATCGGCTTGCCCTGATTCTTGGCCCGGACGTTGGCGCAGATCACGGGGAACTTCATCGTTGATTTGAGATTCCGTGCTTGTTCCAACGGGTTGTTGAATTCGTGGTTTCCCGGGCAGGCGAGATCGTATCCGATGGCGTTCATTGCGGCAGCGTCGGCATCCCCATGGTATTCTGTGGAAAATGGCGTGCCGTCGCAGATATCGCCTGCGTCGATGACCAGCAGATGGCTGCCGAGCTTTTTGCGGTACTGTTTTATGAGCGTTGCCCGGCGCGCCGCGCCACCAATATTACGCCGCGCCGGAAGCCTGGATAGCTCGGAGCCCGGGTCGAACGTTTCCGGCATGTCGAACGGCAACAGGTGGCCGTGGGTGTCGTTGGTGTGGAGGATAGTTAGATGGACGTCCTTGGGCTGGTCTGCAAGAGCCGGTGTTGCGGGGACAATTAGGGAAGTAATCAGGAAGACGCAGAGCGAGATTCTAGAGCGCATTGAGGTCCTCTTGGCTAGAAAATGAAGGGCGCACTGAATGAGAACAGTACTCGGATATTCTAGCGCATTGGTTGAGAGATGGGCAAGGAGGCGTAGAGGCGCGATAGCCCCTGAGTGCGGTTCGCGCAACCAAAGGGAGATATAGTGCCGTCCGCGACGACCCCAATCCAAATTGACGGCTCATACGGCGAAGGCGGGGGACAGATCATCCGCACGAGCCTGTCTCTGTCCGCGATTACGGGACAACCGTTCGAGATAACGAATATCCGTGCAGGCCGCTCGAAACCGGGCCTGCAGCCGCAGCATCTCGCGGCGGTTCGCGCGGCCCAAATAATTTGTTGCGCACATCTCGAAGGGGACTCAATCGGCTCTACACGTCTCGCTTTCAGTCCAGGAACACCGGTGCAGCCCGGAACCTATCGTTTTGAAATCGGCACGGCGGGCGCGGCAACGCTGGTCGCCCAAACCGTGCTATGTCCACTAGGCCTGGCGAATGGCGATTCGGAAGTTACGATTGTCGGCGGCACGCACGTCCCCCACGCTCCTCCCGCGGACTACCTTCTCGGGTCGTATATTCCGGCCATCCGGGCTACCGGGTTAGAGGCCTGCGGAGACTATTCGCGAGCCGGCTTCTTCCCGAAAGGCGGGGGCGAGATCCGGCTTGCCATTCGCGCCCGCGCCCGACCCGGCGCCGTCGCGATGACGGAGCGTGGCGCCCTCCGTTCGCTGACTGCTTTCATCGTGACGTCCGAATTACCCGACCACGTTTTCGATCGGGGAGCCTCGACCGTGGACGGCTACATGAAAGGAATTGGCAGGCGAGTGGATATCGAACGCCGCGAGAAGCCGTCCCTCGGACCTGGAGCGGCCGTTGTGCTGTCGGCGGAGTGCGAGAACGGACTAGCCGGTTTCTCGTCGCTAGGCGAGCGCGGAAAGCCGATGGAGAAAGTGGCGGAACAGGCTTGCCGGGATTTCCTTGCCTGGTGGAAAACGGGCGCGGCAGTCGACGAGCACCTTTCGGACCAGCTCGTTCTCCCCGCCGTTCTGACGCCTGGCGAGCATCGATGGACGACGCCGATGGTGACGGAGCACTTGAGGACGGCGGTGTGGGTGGCGGGGAAGTTCGTGCCTTTGGAGTACGACTTCGAGGAGCAGGCGCCAGACGTTCACCTCGTTCGACTCCGCAGTTAGTCGGCTTGTTTCAAGCAAACCTTTTGTGGCAGACTAATAGCTGAACGCTTTGATAACTGCCGCGCTCGCATATTACCTCAATCCCCCGAGCGGTACTTTATGCCGGATTCGCCACAACTTGAGCTCCTCGAAGCCGCTGCGCGGGCCATCCGCGCGGAAGCTTCTCCTATTGCGGATAAGCTGCGAAAGGCCGCTGTAGAGGCGCGAGGCAGCGAAGAGCTGCTTATTATGGCAAGCGACAGTCTCCTCGCGGATTTTGCCAGGCGGTTTGGATTGCGCTGGGACCCGCGAGGCGAGCGCCGCGTCATTTGGCCGGGAGGGGAGGTGAAACGCAAGGGCAGCATCGACCGGTTGTTCGATCGTGTGGTAGTCGAGTTCGAAGCGCCGGGTTCGCTCTATCCCACAAACGCAGCGACCGCAAATCAACATGCTCTGCGCCAGGCCCGCAACTACATGGATGGGCTAATCACTGAGGAAGGCTGGCAAGAAAAGTCGGTCGCGGGCGTTGTGACTGACGGCTTCCGGTTCATCTACTGTCGCTTCAGCGACGGAAGGTGGATTCAGGAAGCGCCACTGGAAACGAGCCCGGCGAGCGTCGGTCGCTTCCTTCGCCTGCTGATGACCTTCCAGCGACCGCCGCTGCTGCCGGACGTTCTGCTGCAACGGTTCGGCGCCGGCAGCGATATCACGTTCCAGGCGGTCACCGCGTTCTATGAAGCCCTGACGCGCGATCCGAAGCCCATTACAGCGGCGCTGTTCCGGCAGTGGCAGGACTTCTTTGCCGATATCGCCGGGCTCAGCCCGGAGGCGCTGGCAGAAAAGAAAGAGCTGATCAAGTTCGCCAAGCGAGTGGTTGGTAAGGAGGATCCGGACCCGGCCTACCTTCTCTTCGCTCTTTATACTTACAGCGCGCTCTTGACGAAGCTGCTTGCCGTGCTTGCGGTGACTCCTTATTTCGACACCGACGACCTGGACCGAATCTCTACGTGGGCGTCGCTGACGGAAGACGAACGGCGCGACAAGTTCACCGAGGTAGAGAACGACAAGTTCTTCCGGCGGCTTGGAATCCAGAACTTTACCGAGGGCGATTTCTTCGGCTGGTACTGTACTCAATGGACGCCCGATATCGCTGATGCGACGAAGTCGATCCTCGATGCACTATCCGAATATGATCCGGACGCCGTGGAACAGGCGCCGGAGCGCGTGCGCGACCTGCTGAAGCGGCTCTACCACGGCCTCTTCCCGCGAGCTGTGCGGCACGATCTCGGCGAATACTATACCCCTGACTGGCTGGCGGAACGGCTGCTTGCGCAGCTCGATAACGATCTGTTCGGCGAGATTCCGGCAAGCGAAGACCAGCGGCAGGCGCAAGCGGCGCGAGTCAAGGACCGGATCGCAAATACCCGATTCCTCGATCCTGCTTGCGGAAGCGGTACGTTCCTGGTTTTGATTCTGAGGCGGCTTCGGGAGTGGGCCCGCGAGTGCGGCCTGTCTGAGCGCGAAACCCTGCTTCCCGCACTTACCGAGCGCGGAAATGTGATGGGCTTCGATCTTAACCCGTTGGCGGTAATCTCATCGCGCGCAAACTACCTGCTCGCCATCGGCGATTTGATCGATCCCGACCACGACCTGATCGAGATTCCGGTCTACCTGGCCGACTCCATCGTATTGCCGGCACAGGGCAACGGCGAGGGGCTGTTCGATACCGAGCTCAACAACTACCGTCTGCCATTGCGCGGAGTCGCTGAGGTGTTTTCCGTTCCAGTTGGGATCGCCGATCCTGAGCGGCTCGCCCTCCTGGCGAGGACGTTGAGCATCCACGTCGGGTCCGGCTTGCCACGCGAGAAGTTCGTGGACTTCGCTGAGAAGTCCCTCAAGGTTTCCGGCAAGCAGTTCCACCACATCCGGGAGACCATCGGCAAGCTCTACGAGATGCTAAACCGGCTGCACGCCGAAGGCCGCAACGGAATCTGGGCCGATATTGCGCGCAACATGTTCATGCCGCTGTTCGTGAAGAAAGCCGATTTCGTGGTGGGAAATCCGCCGTGGGTGAACTGGGAGAG
>JBGPOG010000129.1:0-9299 GCA_041487935.1 Chthonomonadia bacterium
CATTCGGCGGCACTCTCCATATCGCCCCGCGTATAGTAAGCATTGCCTAAATTGAATAGATGGACCGTCCGGTATGCGTCATCAGGATTTTCCGAAACTTCCCGATGAAGCATTCGAATGAACCGTTCATGCTTATCGCGCTCGGCCATAATTTCGTGGGCATAGCCGTAATGATCGATATTGACCTGGCAGAGCGACAATACAAATCCGGCTTCTTTCAGCGGGCGGGCATTCTGTTCATGGACCCTGCCGCTGAATCGCACTGAAGGGAGGTTGCGGAAAAGCCTGCAGGCACGATGCCAGCAGATGTCGTTTGTATCTTCGAGCTGCATATAGTTGCGGATGTTGAGCATATATCCGCCCGTTGACGACGGGGTTTCAGCGAGCAGCTTCAGGAGCTTCTGACCATCGCCCTTGGCCAACCGCTCGTCGGCGTCAAGCCAGAGCGCCCATTCGCCGTTAGCATGTTCGAGCGAGATGTTTCGAGCTTCTGAAAAATCGTCTTTCCACTCATGCCGGACGATTTTGGCGCCGAACTCATTCGCGATCTCGATCGTCTTATCGGTCGATCCTGTGTCTACAACAATGATTTCGCCGGCAATTCCGCGAACGCTTTCGAGGCAGTCGCGAAGGAACCTCTCTTCGTTCTTCACGATCATCACCACCGACACAAGCGGTCGTGCCGGAGCCGCTTCGTTCTTCCCGGCGAGCATATCCTCCGCGCGCCCGATGGCGGTCCGCATCTCGTGCAGCCGCGGGTCTTTCTTGGCAGCGCGCCTGTTCCCTCCGGACTCAAGAGACCGCTGCACCCGGCGCGCCTGTTGGCGCGCCGATTCCACCGTCCGTTCCACGGTGCGACGGATCTCCGGCGAATCCGCGGAAACCGCCAGGGCGCTGCAGGCATGATCGAGGGCCGGCAGCAAGTCGCCATCTTCCAATAAGAGGAAAGCCAGGTTGTGATGAAAGTCGCGCGCGTTCGGGGCCGAAGATATCCCGCGGGTCAAGACCTCTTTCGCCCGATCCTTTTGCCCGAGCCGGAATAGTGCAACTCCCAGCGCATTGACCAGATCCCAATCGTCCGCACGCTCGGTGAGGCACGCCTCGATCCGTTTGCTCGCTTCCGCCCAGTCTCCAGAGCGTGTCCGCGCCAGGGCATCCTGCTTTTTCTGCTCGAATGCACCATTGCTGCCGGCAGCGGGAACGAGTATGGCGGTCTTCCGGCCACAGAGGAATTCGATTCGCGCCGCGGCGGTTTTCGCGGCCTGAACCCAGGTGTGCTCCGTATGGATGTCCCAGGCTGCTTGGCGTCCTATTTCGCGCGCAGCATCCGGTTTTTCAACAACGCGCCGCATTGTGGCGGCAAGGGCATCTGGGTCCGGTTCGGCCCAGAAGGGATAATCGACTGTTTCCATGTCGCCGATGCGCTTTTCCGGCAGCCGCGCCAGAGACGCGGGAATTAGGTAGCTGTTGTTGTCGTTGGCGAAGTCGAGTGCGGCCCCGAATTCTGTGACGATAGCCGGCTTACCGCAGGCCATCGCCTCCGCGATCGGAAGTCCGTAGCCTTCGCCTCGGTAAGGATGGACAAGGCAGTCACATGCCGCGTACAGGCCGGCCATTTCGGATTCGGAAATGTCAGACCTGAGGTGCACGATTTCAGGCGCTCCGGACCGTGACTGAATTTCGGCAATCAGCGCACCGGCATCCTGGCCCGCGTAGAAACTGTTGGCGCCGAAATCTTTGATAATCAGAGTCACGTCGTCCGGCGCGGTGAATTCGCGCGAATAGGCTGCAAGCAGGACGTCGATACCTTTGCGAGAGATCGTTCCGCCGACGAATAGAAACTTGTAATGCTTTTTTGTTGGAAGTGAGATCGGCGCGACGTCCGGATAGAATTGCGCCGTGTTCACGCCATTCGGCACGACTACGACCTTGTCCGCAGGAACGCCGCCTTCAATGTAACATTCGCGGACGAAGTTCGATGGAACCCAAACCTCGTCGACGTTTGCAGTAATTTCGCCCACCCAGGATCGCGGAATCGAACCGAACTCCCACGGTTGAATCACCACGAATCGCTCCGCGTTGGGACGCTCCCAGTTCGGCGGCCAGTGATGGCGGATCCATATGCTCGCACTCTGAGGCGCATCGCAGATTCGGTCTTTGACAAAACGATGCGCCGGGCCCGGTTCGAGGGACAGATCGTCGCTGGCGTGCGGTTTGAGGAGTAACTCCCAATTCGGTTGGATCGAGCCAAGGGTCATCGACAACTCCCGGTTGACGAGCGCCAGACTATGCCGCGAAAGAAAGGCTCCTTCCCACGCGACCCGCATGGGCTGAGCCTGATCCCCGCTTTTTGCCCGACCGGATTTGAGCGATCTAGTGGCCATGAGTTATGTCTCCCGAACCGATGGTTCGATCTATGCGGCAGCTTTCATGCACGTCGTTGTGAAACCGCAAGACGTTTCCGGCGTGAGTTTGGCCGGCACCTTGATCTCGAACATATAGTGATTGACCGGCATGTCGTGGACGTTATACGTCAGACCAAGTTTGCGGCAGAAATTGCTAACGGCGCGCTCGACAGTTCCTCCGGGAATGCAATCGTGCCCGATGATCCTACCCCCCGGTTTGACCCTCGGGTAATACAGCTCGAGATCCTTATAACAGCCTTCGAACGTATGGTCGCCATCCACGAAAAGAAGGTCAATGCTTTCCAACGCGAAGCGACCCGCGACTTCCGTGCTCATCGCCTGGATTGGATGGATCAGGCTCGAAACTTCCGCCCGATCGATGTTCCGTTGGAAAACGTCGAACATCTGCATGCCACTGACCTCCGGGAGGACTTGGTGCTCCGGCGAGCCCTCCCAGGTATCTATGCAGTAGATTCGCGCCCCGGCGTTTTCACTCGATATCAAAGCTGCGGCCATGAGGATTGTCGACAGGCCCATAAAGCTTCCGATCTCCACGATCGCGCCGTCTCTGGGCACAGCCCGGGCGCAGTTGGAAAGCAGCGCCATATCGCCAGGAGTCAGGAACCCCCTCACGCCGTTGACCTCGACCAATCCCGGCAGCTCGGGCCGGCTGATCACCCGGACCGTTCGTCCGATCCAGGGGTTGACGTTCGAGACCGCTGTGCGGGAATGCGCGACCGCCACCGACGCCAGCATCATGTTGGCAAGCGGCCATGGACCGGCGAAGTCGTCGCTTTGTGGAACCACGATTTGAGCGAGACTGCACCCAGAACACGTCGATTCTTTTTCGGAGCGCACGCGCGCAGTGAAAATCTCGCCGGTTTGCGTGGAGTATTCTCGGGAGGTTTCAGCATCGAGGAGAATCATCTCCGGCATTTGCTCGTCAGCGATCCCACAACCGTCAAGATAGCCTTGGATGTCCGCAGCGATTTCTTGAAGGCGATCGTCGGTCAATGCAGCGGGGATGTGCGGGTCGATCACCAGGGCCGTCGGATCATCAGGCGTGAACCGGTTTGCGAACGCCTTGATCACCGGCTTCCATTCGGAGTCTTCCCAACGCTGTTCAGGTGCGTAGAGATAGTTCGACGCTCGAAGCCCGCTAATCATTTCGATGGTCTGCGGGCATGCTTCAACCACAGTAGGCGAGGAGGATTGGTTGACTTTATTTCCGTCTAAGCACCGTTTGAACGCATTATTCCACGCCGCGACGAACGGCTGTATTCCGTACCGTTCGACGACCGTCTCGCGGGCATTCCGGCCCAGCTCGACGGCTAACTCCCGGTCCTCCAGAAGTTGCGAGACCCGCTCGCGGAGCGTGGCAATGTTATCGGATACAAAACCGTTAACGCCATCGCGAATAAGCGAAAGAGGATGCTCGGTGCTGACGACCGGCATTCCGGTGGCCATCGCCTCGATGACGGACATCGGCGCGGGCGCTTCCTGGAAGTCCTTTACGAATGAGTGGAAAAACAGGCGGCAGCGGCGATAGTTCTCTCGCAGGTCGTCCCACTGGACGGCGGGACGGGATTCCGGAATGCTGGGATTGACGCCCAGGATGCGGCGGGGAAAACCCTCGAGAACTTGTTGTTGGATTCCGTAGTTCAGGAACCAGCGCTCGGCAAGGCAGTTTCCCACGCGGAGCGCCACGGCTTCCTCTCCGGTATATCCATTGTAATCATCCTCATCCACGGCTACGCCGACCATTGAGCCGGTGAGATCGTATCCGCCCAGCGCAGCAGTCCCCATCTCCTCAGTAGTATAGACGACCGTTGCGCCTCGGGAGGCGAGCCGAAGCTGTGCGGCGTACGCTTCGCGCTGTGATGCGTTCTCATACTGTGCCGCAAGGTCGTTCTTTGGCGACGACAACGGGCAAAAGATTCGCGGAAGGTCCGTCGAGTAAAGGAACCGCAGGTCGTGGATAGTGAAACAAATCGCCAGGTCGTAACTGCCCGCGGCAATCCGCCGCAATATTTCTGCCGCATTGGAAAGCAGGGCCACGTTCGGTGGGATCGGCCGCTTTCGCTCGTCCCAGGTGCTGATTCCGTCGATACGGCCGCGATTGAGCGCTGCGGTCGTCACAACATCGAATTGGTGTGCGGTCTTGCATATTGTCGCGAGATATGGTTCGTGCCAATTAAACGTGAGAATACGATATGGGCGGTCGATGTTCATGGAATTTGGCTGGTTCTTTCTCAACGACACTGTTGGCGATGGATCGGTTTGTGCTTTGAACCGGTCTGAAGAGAAGCGCGGCGCATGTTCCAGGTAATTCGGGCAGGCCTGGATAAGCTGAAGGGCATCTTCTCGGGCGGCCTTGAGATCTGCATTGCAACCCATGCTTGCCAATTTCCGGCAAAGCTCCTCACGCGCCTCGAACAGGAACGGCTCGAGCGCCACGGCGTGCCGGAGCTCTTCTACAGCTTCTCTATCCAATCCCATTCGATCCAGCGCCGCTGCAAGCCGTAGTCGTGCCGAACCGGAATCATTTGTAAGCAGCGCCAGACGGTATTCATCAATCGCCGCAGCCCACTCGCCGCGCTCCGTCAACTGCTCTGCAATCGCCGTTCGCAAGCGGCATAGATACAGGTCCCGGAGAGCGTTCCCGCAGGAATCCATATCGCCGGAATATTCTGAAACAATACGCTCGTGCTCAACGCGAAAAGAGTCGAATGTGCGAGGGTGATAGAGCGTGTTTGCCAGCGCCTCAGCCGAGGTATCCTGGATTACTTGAACCGCTTGTCTAAGGAAATCCAAAGCGTCGACTCCGACCGGCGGGCGTTTCAGAAGTCCGAGATTGGCGGCGATTACGCCGTTGTCCGGCTGCAGGCGCGCGGCTTCGGACCAAAGTCCGCCCGCGATTTGGAAGCATTCGGATCGCCTCGCTTGATTCATCTCTTGAATTGCCTGGCCAGAAAGGACCACGCCGAGGCTGTTGAGAGCATCCGCGTTTTCCGGCTGATCGGAGCAAAGCTGTGTCAGTTCGTCCTTTGCGGCTGCAGATCCGCCAGGGGTCGCGCACTGGAGCGCCTGCAGCGCAACAGCGCGTCTTTTCGCTGCATCGGATACTCTCCGAATCGCTCGGACAGACCGGGTCTCCATCATTCTGTGCGTGCTAACGAAATCGACGATCCGTTCCCACTGCCGCCCTATCGTATAATCCTGCACTCGTTCGTGAGCGGCCTCGACGATCTTTATCCGCTCGTTTTCGTGGGTCAGATAGAACTCCAGCAGCTCCTCGAGATTCTGCTCGTTATAGAGCACGCAGTGGACGCGGTCTTCATAGATATCCCGGACCTCTCTATTGCTGTCTTCGAAGAACATAAGGGAGCCGCAAGCGGGCGCCTCGTAAGCGCGCATATTCATCTCGCCGCGAATGCTGCGATTGAATGTGATTCGGCTCTGGTTAAGTGTCCGCGTATACGCCTCGCCGTAGAGTCCGCTTGTGATGTTGACGCGATAGCGGTCCGAGAGCCGCGCAACTCGTGCGAGCCATAGAGATCGCTCACGTTGAACTTCGTGGCGGAGATTACCCACGATCGAAATGTCATAGACAGGCTCGATTTCGGGAATTCGATAATGCTCTTTAGGCACAAAACCGAACAACTTGGCGCGCTCAACATGACTGAAACCCGCGTTTCGAAAGATTTCGACCCCAGGCCGGTCTGTTAGGATCAAATCGAAAAAGCCGGCAATCTCGCGCACCGCGTGAAAACCAAGATTCCAATCTGCCACCGTGGCCACGAGCGGATAGGGGCAATCTTCGATGCCGCGCGGCATTCCCTGATATTCGGGACTGAGGAAGAACACAATATCCGGCGTCCAGCCTTCCGGTAGCGAATTCAATATCTGCTGGAACGATATGGCCGGGTAGTCGTAAACGACATCCGCATCGTGGGTCGCATAAGTAAGCAGTTCATGGGCGCTCAGAGTTTCGAGAATGTTCACAGCTTCCGGATGCGTTTTGACAAGCGGGCCGAGCAGAATTCGTAAGGGTTTCATCTTTATCTCCATCCCGATCGGGGCACGGTCTGCAAAAAGGGCTGAGTATTGAGTGTTGAGTGTTAAGCGGCTGTGGCGAGTTGTGTCCGCCAAGAGCGAGCGAGTTGTTCGCACACATAGTCCTGTTCAATTTCCGTCAATTGATGAAACAAATGGAGAACGGTGCAACGATCCTGCGCTTCTTCGCTGTGCCTCAAGACTCCGTGGGTTCGAGCCTCGCACGATAGATTGTCCAGGAATGCAGGTTCACGGTGCGCGCACATAATTCCGCGGCGAGTTGAGACTCCGGCGTCGAGCATCGATTGCATGACGGCCGCCTGGCCACATCCGGCCGGGAGCCGAACGCAAAAGCTCTGCCAGTTGCTCCTCGCCCACTCCGGCTCATGCGGAAGCTCGAGCCCCTCGATGCCCGACAGCTTACTTCGATATCGGTCTGCGAGATAACGCCTCCGCCCGATTAGCTCGGGCAGGCGTTTAAGCTGTTCGCGCCCAATAGCAGCCTGGATGTCCGTCATCCGGTAGTTGTATCCGAGACGATCATACGATTCGAAAACGACCTTGGATGAGCCGTGACGAACGGTGTCGGGAACGCTCATTCCGTGCTGGCGGAGAAGTCGAAACCTCGCGTCCATTTCGGGATCGTTCGTCGTAATCATGCCTCCGTCGCCGGTGGTCAAGACTTTACGCGGGTGAAACGAGAAGCAGGCGGCGTCGCCATGAGGCGCGCCGATCTTGTCCCACGATCCATTCCATTCGATCTCGGATCCGATGGCGCAAGCGGCGTCTTCAATTACGCGTAGACCGTGCGTCCGTCCAATAGAGTAAATGGCGGAGAGATCGCACGGCATCCCCATTTGGTGCACGCAGAGGATCGCTTTCGTCCGCTCGGTGATTGCGTTTTCGATCTGCTCGGGATCGATATTGAATGTATTTGGCTGAATATCCACAAAAATCGGAGCTGCGCCGCAGTAACGAATGCTGTTTGCCGTAGCGATAAAGCTGTGGCTGGCCGTAATGACTTCATCGCCTGGCCCAACACCCAATGCGAGCAGGGCTAAATGGAGCGCGGTCGTACAGCTAGATACGGCACAGGCATGATTTGCTCCAACCGCCGCCGCGAACTCGTTCTCGAATGCCGCGACTTCCGGCCCTTGCGTCACCCAACCAGACAAGATTGCCCGGCGCGAAGCTTCGGCTTCCCGTTCGTCCAAACAGGGTCTTGCAATGGGAATCATCGGTCGAGAATCACGCAACGCTCGCCTCCCCCTCCCAGTTCCTCACGGTCTCGGATGACAACAACTGCACGGGCGCGGCACCCTGTTCGCTGTACCATTGCACCAATCTCGACAGGCCTTCTCGGAAATCGACGCGCGGCTTGAAATCCAGGACTTCGGCCGCGCGGGACGAGTCGGCAAACAGACGTAAAACGTCTCCGGGCCTTGGCCGATCGTGTACAATCAGAGGATTTGCCGTCTTGGAAACTTCTCCGACGAGACACGCCAGGTCTCCGATCGAAATCTCACGCCCACTCCCAAGATTCAAGGTTTTGCCGACGGCTCGATCGATTATTCCAGCGGCCAGTATTCCTCGCGCCGTGTCTTCCACGTACGTAAAGTCGCGAGTTTGCGATCCGTCGCCGAAAATCACCATCGGCTTGCCCGCCAGCGCGCGCAACAGAAATTTTGGAATCACTTCCCCGCTATCGCCTTCGTGGTGGCAGCGCGGGCCGTACGCGTTGAATGGCCGGACGACAACCGACGGAAAACCGTAAGTTTCATAGTAGGCGCGCGCGTAGCACTCGCCCGCGAGCTTCGATGCGCCGTAGACGGTCGCCGGATAAGTAGGGTGATCCTCCGTCATCGGCGTCCATTTAGCCGTGCCATAGATCTCGGAGGACGAAACGTAGACGAAACGCTTTATGCCGGCTTCGCGAGCCGCGGCCAGCAAATAGAGCGTTGCCTCTGCGTTGACTTGATGGTTCTCCAGCGGGGAGTGGATCGAGTGCCGAACGCCCAGGCAGGCGAGATGGTAGACGATGTCGATGCCCTGCAATAACTCCCGCATCGTCGGTGTATCGCGGATGTCCGCGACCACCAGCTCGACGCTCTTAGGCAGCCCGGTCAGGTTCTTACGCTTGCCATTCACCATGTTATCGACGACGACCACTTTCGCGGCATGCTCAGCCGCCTGCCTCGTCAGATCCGACCCGATAAATCCGGCTCCGCCGGTTATGAGAATGCGTTTGTTTTTCAATGATATTTCCAATCAGCGGGTTGGAGTGATGGAGTAGTGGAGTAGTGGAGTAGAGGGTTCCGATCATCATCCCAACACTCCCCTACTCCAACACACCACTACTCAACTACTCCAAAACTCCAACACTCCACTACTCCAACACTCCGCTACTCACGCCGCCTCCAGCAACGACTTGCCGAGCATCTTCTCCATGGCTACGAAGTAGTCGTAATCCCACTTCATGCCCTGCCATTCAGTGCAGTCCTTGCAATAATCGATTTTATGAAACTCGCGCTGAAGGTGGATTGTGCGGTAGCGGTTCATCGTTGGGCCCTGCCACACTTCCCTGACCGACTGATCGCGAATGTTCGAAACTTTGGATTTGTTGTACCAATCGTCCACGCAGAAGCGGATTGTCCCATCATCTGCAACGGTGATCCGCCGCCAGAAGAGCTGGCACGGCCATCGCTCGACCTTCTCAAAGTGCTCTTTCCCCGTCGTGCTCGGGCCGGGAGCCCCAGTCAGGTGCGTGGCATCGTAGTAGGTGCGGACCATGACGTTGTCGGCTTTGCCTTCCCAAAACGCCTTGAACTCTTCGACCTC
>JBGPOG010000130.1:0-9235 GCA_041487935.1 Chthonomonadia bacterium
CACTTCACACATTCCTGACCGGTCTGTTTGCTTTTCTGCTGCTACGGTCTCTTAAATTAGGGCCGCCGGCCGCGTTAACCGGGGCGCTCGTGTGGATGTTCTGCGGGCTACAGACGGTGTGGACGGAGTTTCAGACGCCTACGGCCGCACTTTGCTGGCTTCCGGCAGGACTCTGGACGTGGCAGCGCTTCCGGTTATCGGGAGATGGCCGCTGGGCCGTACTAGGAACCGGAGCCGCCATTGCAATGGCCTTGTTAGCAGGCCATCTCCACTTCGCGTTCTACGTCATCCTCGCGATCGGCCTCTTCGGATCGTGGTCTGCCATTGCGGACGGTCGGATCGCGCGCCACCTCGCCACGCTGGCGACCGCGGTCTTAGTTGGCGTAATGCTCTCGGCATGCACCATGATGCCTGTCTTCGAAATGAGCCGTATGAATTTTCGCGGCGCGCACAACGACTACGCAAGCTCCATTGCGCTGAAGCTTCCCGCGGAGAATCTTTACACGCTGCTGCTCCCAAACCTGTTCGGAAATCCCCGGGATTATGTAGCTCTCGACGCGTCAGGCGCTCCGACGGACGGCCATTCCTACTGGGGCAAATTCGACTTCATCGAGTACACAGCCTACCTCGGCATCCCTGCGCTGATCTTCTTGGTCTATGGAATTTTGGATTTTGGATTTTGGATTTTGGACCGGCGAAGGCGCATATCGAATGAGCCCAATGGACCTAGCGAGACGTTCGACGCGAATGTTCGCTCTGTGCCCGCAAATCAAAAATCAAAAATCAAAAATCAAAAATCAAGTGCCGCGTTTTTCATCGTGCTGGCAGCAATCGGTCTGCTGCTGGCACTCGGCGCGCCGCTTTGCGCGCTCTTCTTCTTCGGCGTCCCAGGATACAGGCAATTCAACGCGACCGCAAGGGCGCTCTGCCTTTTCAGTTTTGCGGGCGCAATGCTCTCGGCATTCGGACTGCAGGCGATTCTCGACGACTGTGTGAATGGACTGAAACGTGTGTGGCGGTTTACGGCTGCAAGTGTTTTATCGGTCACTATTCTGGGATTAGTTGCCTTTCCCGGCATGGGACTAGTTTGGCAAAGGCTGTTCACGGATCAGTGGTTTTCCTACGAATTTGCGAATCTGCGGCATTTTCTCCTCTTCGCAGCCATCAGCGCCATCTCGCTCCGGCTGATTCTTCGTAATCCACCGGCTCAAATCCCGCCTGAACGCAAGGGCGCTGGTCGCACCACTCACCACTCACCACTCGCCACTCACCTAACGGCCTACCTCTTCCCCGCGCTTGCCGCCGCCGATTTGTTGGTCTGGGGAGTAGGCTTCAACCCAATGACGGATCCCCAGATGCTCGGCTATCCTACCGAAACCACTCGCTGGCTTCAACGGCAGGGCCCAACGCGCGTGGTCTCCCTGGAAACGCCAGGTAGAGGCATCAAGAGCTTCATCGCGCCGAACTACAATGCCGTCGTCCACCTGCGAGAAGCCCAGGGCGCCGACTCTCTGCACACCCGGCAGTATCATGGCCTGATGGAATCCGTGGTCAGGTCCATGAATCCGCGGATCGCCACACCTTTTCCGGATCCGAATACGATCCATTACCCGTCTGTCGACCATCAGGTATTCGATATGCTAAACGTGGGATACGTCGCGACGCAGCAACAGCTAGACCCGAAGCGCTTTGAAAAGGCGTTGGACGCAGAGCTCCCAGTATGGAGGAATCCCCGCGCGTTCGGTGAAGCCTGGTGTGTCACGGAGACCGAGCTCGCCATCGGGCCAAGCGAAGCAGCCGCGCGACTGCTTGGCCCTCCCTTTGACTTTCATCGAAAAGCCATCGTTACGGAGAACATCGGCTCCCTGGATTCGGCATCGGCTCCCGCTGTACCGGCGCTCGCCGCATTTACTCCTCATCGCCTGGACTTCTACGTGAGTGCAGCGGGAAGGCAGCTCCTGGTGACTTCGGAGATTGCTTTTCCCGGTTGGAGGGTGCAAATCGATGGCCAAAACGCGCCACTCATCACGACAAACCACATTCTCCGAGGCGTCGTTGTGCCTGGCGGCCGCCACAGAATCAGTTTTCGATTCGAACCGGCTTCCTACCGATTCGGACTGTTCTTAACATGTGTGTGCTTGGCCGGTTTTTCGTCGCGGTGCGCCTACAGAAACGGCCGTCCAAAGCCACAATAAGTATTGCTGATCCGGAGTTTACTTCTGTGAAGCATCCCTTCGGGGTTTAAAAAGGCGTTCGGTTGGGGAGCCCATCCTCCACCGGACGCCTTTTTGCTTGCGGCGCCCGATTTGCTGAGGGTACTATAAATCCCAATAAGGAGTGAACATGGCCCTGAAATACCTCGAAGACCTCTGGATCGATTCGGAAACGGTAGGAATGGATGAAGCGGAGCTGTTGCGCTACCGCTCGAATCTCCTTGGCCGCGATCTCAGATTGACCAATTACGGCGGCGGCAATACGTCGGCAAAGACGAGTGAGACAGATCCCGTGACAGGTGAGACAGTAGACGTACTGTGGGTGAAGGGAAGCGGCGGCGACCTCGGAACCGCAAAACGCGACGGATTCGCTTCCCTATACCTGGATCGATTCAATGCTCTCAGAAAGCGATATCGCGGCGTCGAGCATGAAGATGAAATGCCTGGTTTGTTCCCTTTGTGCATTTTTGGAAACAACCCGCGCGCCGCTTCCATCGACACACCGCTTCACGCGTTCCTTCCTTTCAAGCACGTGGATCACCTGCATCCGGATTGGGCAATCGCGCTGGCCGCGTGCAAGAACGGCCCTGCGCTCCTCGACAAACTTCGAGATGAGGCCGGTTTGAAATTGACCTGGCTTCCCTGGAAGCGCCCGGGTTTTGAGCTCGGACTTTGGCTGGAACGAGTGGTTCAGGAAAACCCGGGAATCGATGGCATCATCCTGGGATCACATGGAATCTTCACGTGGGGCGATACCTCGCGTGGCAGCTATATGAACACCCTGCGCGTGATCGACGGCATCGGCCAATTCATTTTGAAGCGCGTGGACTCGCGTGGGGACAGCTTATTCGGAGGGGCCAGCGTGTCTCCGCATACCGACGCCGATACCGTTGCAAAGTCCGTTTTTCCGCTGTTTCGCGGCGCAGCCGGCAATGTGGTCGGACATTTCACGAATAGTCCAGAGGTAATGCGATTTGTAAACAGCGCCCGCGGCAGGGCTCTTTCCTGGCAAGGAACGAGCTGCCCGGATCACTTCGTTCGGACCAAGGTTCGGCCGCTCTTCGTCGATTTGAATCCTTCTGCTGGCGGTCCCGAACCGCTCCGCACGGCATTTCAAAACGGCGTCGAGAAGTATCGCAGGGAATATGCCGAATACTACGGGGCGCACAAGCTTCCGGATTCGCCGGCGATGCGCTCATCCAGCCCGACGGTCATCCTGGTTCCGGGCGTTGGAATGTTTAGTTTCGGGCGAACGAAGGCGGAAGCCCGGATTACGGGAGAATTCTACGTCAATGCGATCCACGTCATGGAAGGAGCGACAGCCCTCGCCGATGAGCCGCTGCCTCCCGGGCATACCCAGGCAGACGGCGAAGCCGTCGATAACTATGTCGCGCTTCCGCCAAGAGAGGCGTTCAATATCGAATACTGGTCGCTCGAAGAGGCGAAGCTGCGCCGGCTGCCTCCGGAGAAGGAGCTGAGCCGCAAGGTTGCGGTCCTCATCGGCGCCAGCGCGGGTATCGGGGCGGCGGTCGCGCGGAAGCTGGCGAACGAGGGCGCCCACGTCGTAGTGGGCGACATTAACCTGGAATCTGCGGCGTCCATTGTCAGTGAGCTGAAGGAACGCTATGGCCCGGAGATTGCGCTTGCACTCAGTGTCGACTGTACCGACCGTGAGTCGATGCGGCATTTCATCGATTCGGTTGTCAAGACCTATGGCGGCCTCGATATATTAGTCCAGACCGCCGCCGTATTCTTCCCGCCAGGAGCCTCGGGCCATATTACCGACGAGCAATGGCGCAAGACATTCGAGGTAAACCTGTTAGGCTCCATGGTCGCGGCTCAAGAAGCGTCCGCCGTCATGAGTGAGCAGGGGACCGACGGGTGTGTCGTGCTGCTCAGCTCGGCGAACGCCATCGTTCCTAAGAAGGGCAGTCTCGCATACGATTCCGGCAAAGCGGCGCTGAACCATATGATTCGCGAGCTGGCCGTGGAATATGCGCCGCGAATCCGGGTTAATGGAGTCGCGCCGGCGAGCGTCGTTGAAGGTTCCGTGCAGTTTCCTCGGGAGAGGGTAATGTCGTCGCTCAACAAATACGGCATTGCGTTTTCCGAAGACGAAACCACCGAAACGCTGCGTGAGAAACTTTCGGGATTTTACGCCGACAGGACTCTTCTCAAACGCAAGGTTTCGCCTGAAGACGTTGCAGAAGCCTGCTTCTTGCTGGTATCGAACCGATTGATGGCGACGACCGGCCAGATAATTCCTGTAGATTCCGGATTGGCGGAGGCATTTCTTCGGTAGCTGCCTAAGTGTATAGGACATTTCCCTCATTTCCGCGAATGTCTTGAGAGGTTACGAAAGCAGGAATTCATCATTGGAACGCGATCCCCGCGCTCACCTTTGCGATATCGGCGCACTCGCAAACGATCGCCGTCTATTGGATAACGCCGGTGGACGGAAGCCGGGCGCAACCTGGACGATGCTTACGATGCGCTGGAACGCATAGATGGATATTGCTCCATCTACATTGCACGAGCCTCATTAATGCTTAATCACTGAACTCACCGGGAGGACTGCAAATTTAATGCGGATGCCGCTTTCGATCGAGAGTGCATATTGTCCGGCACTGTCCATTGACGAAGTGCGCAAACACGTCACAGAAGCCGAAGGCTGCATGCTGCAAACGCGCGACGCGTTGCGCTCTTTACTTGGCGAGGCGGACGCGGATGCACTCTATCGAGTTGGCGACCGGGATGCGCGAAGATTCCTGCGGGCAATTCAGTCGTCGGAACATCGCCGGGCCCAATCGGGATTTATCGATCATCTGCAGGCGCTTTCGGACACTGGAATAGCTGACTTTAAAGTTGTCGATCTAGATATTCGCGAAGACTGGGCCGTTGTCGAGGCAGGGGCAACTTTCGAGTCCCGACCGTATGCCAGTCTGAATATCGAGTGCGCATCTCCGCAATGTGACTACGTTAGAGGAATCCTGGCGTCGGCATATCGTGAGGCGGGAGCCGAACGGAGCGGCTCGGAGTATGATTGTGTAGAGACCAATTGCGCTGCCCGCGGAGATTCACGCTGCCGGTTTATCGTGGGTCCACCGGCTCGAATAGCCGAGCTGGGACACGGCGGCAGGCCACAGTCATACAAAGCAACAGAAGTCTTTAGAATCCAAAAGGAGACGCTTCGGGCGATAAACGAGATTACGGCGCGCGCCGCAGATGACCAGGCCGGGCTATGCGCATTCGCATTGGATTCGGCACTGCGCATCCTTCGCCTGGACGCCGGTTCATTATTCATCCTAGACGGCTTCAGTGCATTCAAGTTGATGGCCCAGCGGTCTCCGAAATCCCCTCGCGCTTCCGCGTTCTACCTGATACGAGAACGGGCTATGACCGAAGCCGCGGTCAAGCTTGCTCCTGTCATGTGCGAGCTTCCGCCCGGAAGCGCATCCGACAACACCCGGTCCGTCGATCGCTTCAGCCTCCGCTCGCTCACAGCGTTTCCAATCAAGTCCAGAGACGTCTGCCTCGGCGTGCTTTGCGTTTGCACTCGCGGGGAACGGTTTCTCTCGTCACTGGAAATGGAATTCCTCGAGGCTGTAGCAAGTCAGACTGCAATCGCCCTGGAGAATGGTCGTCTGCTGAATACGGTCGTCGCTCAAACACAACACTTGGAGCGCGCGGTCGAGACCACGTCCGGCCGGCTGGAAGCTCAGAACGAGGAGCTCCAGATCCTCATCCAGATTGCGACGACGGTTGGCGGGACCCTGAATCTGAAACAGATGCTGAAATCGGCCGGAACGAAGATTCTCGAATTGACGGGTTTCTCGAGTTTTGCGATCTACCTCGTTGACCGCACTCGCGGGGGCGCAATGCTCGCCAGTTCCTTCGGTGCAGGCTCGCGAACGCTGCACAAACTGGGCGGATGGGTTGCGTTTGGCGAAGGATTTGCGGGACGTGTGAGTTTGAGCGGCGAGCCGATCGTTGCAAGCGACTTCAACGAGATCTCCGATATGGCCGTGCATCCGTCACTGCTCGAATTGGGTGTTAAATCGTTCGCTTCCATTCCGCTGCGGGCTCGCGATCAGGTTGTCGGGGTTATCAATCTTTCATCGCTGCGTAGACGCGATATAACTGAGCGCGAGCGCGACCTCCTCTGTTCGATAGGGAATATTCTCGGCGTTGCGATCGAAAATGCCCGATTGTACGAGCGCGCGCGAACGCAGGCGCGGCAGGAGAGAATTGAGAATTCAATTGGATTTAGAGTCCGGAGGTCATTGAATGCAGACCAGGTCTGTGAGGCCGCTGTTATCGAGCTCGGCCGTCTGCTGCACGTTAGCCGCTGTTTTTTGGCTGAAATACGGGATGGCTTGGCGGTCGTGTCATATGAATTTACGCGCCCGAGCGTTCGAAGCGCTCGCGGAACCTATCCGCTCGCACTGTTCGATCGAGCCACGATCGAGAAGATCGAATCCGGCAACACAATCGCCGTTTCGGATGTCGAAAATGATCCTCTCATGAAGCCCATCTACGAAACGCTATTCAGGCCGTTCGGGGCTATGTCGATACTGCTGGTACCCATTATCTCGGAAGGCGACTGGTTTGCGGTGCTTGGGGTCGATCACTGCACCCGAAAGCACGTCTGGACTGAAGAGGAGATCAATCTAGCGCAGCTAGTCGCCGATCATACAGCCCTGGCTGTACAAAAGGCGCGCCTTTATGAGCGCACCCGCAAGTCGGAGCAGGCATACATTGCGGTCTATGACGAGTCGCCCGATATGCACCATACTCTCGACACCAACGGCAGGATCATCATGTGCAATTCGACGGAAATTCGCACCTTGGGCTTTTCAGGCGATGAATTGAGGTCTATGACGTGGGCCGATTTGTGCGTGGAGCCGGTAGGCGAGACCCTCATGAAGCGGGTTCGCAGCGCCGGCGCCGGCGTCGTAACCATGGAAACCGCTGTGAAAGCACGTTCCGGCGAGTTGCTGCAAGTTTCGCTGCGGGCTGCGCCCGTCATCGAGGGCGGCGCCTGTACCGGAGCGCGAATTGTCATGCGCGACATCACCGCGCAAAGAAAGCTGGAACGCCAGCTTCTCCAAGCCCAAAAGATGGAATCGCTGGGTACTATGGCCGGTGGCATTGCCCACGACTTCAATAATCTTCTGACGGCGATGATTGGATACGCCACGCTAATAAAGCGAAAGTCCCGCCCGGGTGAGGCGATCTATAAGTATGCGGACACCATTGAGCGCTCGGGAAACAGGGCCTCCGATCTCACGCGGCAGATGCTCGCTTTCGCGAGCACCGGCACTCTCCAGGCTGAAGTAGTGGACCTGAATATGGTTATAAAGGAGACTATTACTCTTCTATCCCGAAGCATTCACAAAAAGATAGAAATCGGGACTCAATTGGAACCAAATCTGGATCTCGTTGAAGCCGACCCGGTGCAGATCGAACAAGTCCTGATCAATTTGTGCCTCAATGCAAGAGACGCAATGGCAGGTGGCGGACGCCTGACGATCGCGTCCGCAAACGTCAAGAGGCGGGCTTCAAGTCGCGGCAGGTCCTACAGTGCGAACACTTCGGGGGTGCTCCTCACTGTCTCGGACACCGGTCATGGGATGGATGAAGACGTACGCAGCCGCATATTCGATCCGTTCTTCACGACAAAAGATCCCGGCAAGGGTACGGGTCTTGGGTTGGCGATGGCGTATGGAATCGTAACCCAACATGGCGGAACGATCGAAGTGGAAAGCGAGGTCGGTGCGGGAACCGTTTTTCGCATTTTCCTGCCCGCCTACGCCGGTCCGGCAGCAGTTGTCGATTCGAGGCGGCGTGAAATTCCGGCGTCGGCGTCGGCCAGCGTATTGATCGTCGATGACGAGCCCGACGTTCGGGGCTTGCTGCAAGATCTGTTCAGTTCTCACGGCATGAGCGTTTCGACAGCGAAGAGCGGGCGCGAAGCCGTCGAGATCTATCGCGAGCACGGGTCGGAAATCGACGTCGTCTTGATGGATATGATTATGCCGGAAATGGACGGAAGGGAAACGTTTTGGATCCTTAAAGCAATAAACCCCGCTGCCCGGATCGTTCTCTTTTCGGGCTATAGCGCAGACGATGGCGTCAAATCGCTCCTGGAAGCCGGCGCCAAAGCCTTCATACGCAAGCCTTGCCCGTCGTCGGAGCTGCTCGCTACGATCAGCCGTGCGCTGCAGAATTAGCAATCGTGAAAAAATGCCTCTATTTCCAGGCTGGCCTGAACCACGCACATCGAGCCTTATTTCAGCCACTCTTCGAGGTGTTCCGCCACGAATTCGTCATCGGTCATCTCCGAGTACGAGCGAATTACGCGCTCGATCTCCTCGCTCTGTCCGGGCGAGAGATGCTCATTCGGGTCGAGGCACCAGGTCCCACGAAGCAGCCCCTGGCGCCGCAGGACTTCGTGAATGCCCGGAATACACCCGGCATATCCGTTCGCAAAATCGAAGATCGCGCCGTTTGCATCGGTAACAGAGGCCGCGTGCGTCAACCAGCTCGAATGCAGGCCAGATCCAGGCGGGACGTTTCGGATCTTATCCAGCATTTCAACCGCGCGCTTGGTCCACACCGCCCAATGCCCCAATAAGCCTCCGCAAATTCGCCGCGTCTTCCCGGAGAATTCGAAGCGGGTAACGAGGTCGATTACCAAATTATCGTCGTTTCCGGTATAGAGCGCAACGTCATCACGTGCAGACTCTGCAACGGCCCGCACCACGTCGAGAGTCTGATACCGGTTGAACGGCGCGATTTTTATCCCCACGACATCCGAAATCTCCAGAAACTCCCGCCAGAACCGATAACTTAACACCCGGCCGCCGACGGCAGGCTGCAAATAGAAACCGAAGAGGGGAATGCTATCCGCGACCGCCCGGCAGTGCGCCAGAATCTCAGTCTCATTCCCGTCGCGCCAGGCGCCAAGACTGAGCAGACCGGCATGATACCCGAGATTTCGGGCAATCCCGGCCTCTGCC
>JBGPOG010000131.1:0-9231 GCA_041487935.1 Chthonomonadia bacterium
ATCAATAAGGTCAAAAAACTCCTGAAAAGGAAATGATGCAAACGTTGCAAATTAACTCAAAGTGTAAACCATGTCTCCGACCAACTGTAAACTATGTCTCCGGTCTATACAGGGATGACGGGGGCTGTGACAGTTTCTTACGCTCAACGCCGCGTTAGGCGCGGTAAAATGCTCGGGATGACAACTCGCTCGTTTCGCAAGAGTATTGCAATTACCTCAATTGATTAACGGAATTGACTGATGCCGACAGGATCGACATAATGAAGTTCGACCTCTCTTATGCGCATGCCCACAGAAGACGCAGCCCCCTGCCTGCGGCTTCCGTTCTGCTATGGCTCGCAGTTGCCGCGTTATCGACTTGCGTTTCATATGCTTTCGCCGATGCGGCGGATCCGTTCAGCGGGGATGCGCGGCTGGGTGTGAAGCGGTCCTTCAAGGCGCGGGAGCAGCCGATCCGCGATCTTCTGGCGGATCTCAACCTGCAAACAGGGATACGCTTTTTTGCGGATCCGTCCGTGGCGGACGACCGGGTTACGCTGATCTACCACGACAAACCGCCTTCCGAGGCGCTGCGGGCGGTCGCGGCTCTGTTCAACTTCGAGTGGCGGCGGGAAGGCGGCCCAAAGGACTACTCGTACACTCTCTTCCAGTCCGGCGCATCCATTGCGGCGGAAGCCGCGGCGCGCGAGAAGCGGGCCAGGGATGTCGTAGAGCTCGTTCGGCAGGAGATTTCGGCGTTTGAGCTGCTCGACGCTCTGCCCGATCCTCAGATCGAACCGAGGGCTAAGAAGGCGGCGATAGATCTGGCTGACACGAAGCTCGATTTCGGCCGGCGGCGGGCAGCTTCGCTCGAAGCCAGCATTTTGGACCAACTCAAAGCGCGAAACGAATGGCGGAGAATTCTCAACCTCATTCTTAAGACGATGTCCGCCGAACAGCTCCTGGCGATCATGCAATCGGCCCGCACGGATTTCTCCTGGCCTCCCGCGCCGGGCATGAGGGAGATTCCCATCGACGCCGTCCGCGAAATCCGCGAGATGCGTCCCAAGGACGAGAACAATTCAGAAGTGTCCGAAGTCAACTTCCTGCGCGTCAACCTGATTGGCGAGGTAGGGCGCAATCCGGAGCTTCGATGGCACCTTACCGTTGGCCGTCGAACGGCGAATACCTACAGCTCTTCCGAATTCAGCGGCGCACTGCCTTCCATCCCGCTGGAAACGGTCCGGCCGGATTTGGAGGCCGCAAACGAGGACGCCTCGTGGGGAGATCCTGCGCTGGAGACTAAGGTTACGTGGGCTCGCGTAGGCCAGGTACCGGACGAGCGGTCGCCAAAGTGGCAAAACCGCACTCGGCGGCTTTCGTTAGGCGATGTCCTTTATGGACTGGACGGCGCGGCAGCCCTCAACGTTGTGGCCGACGCGTTTTATTCCACAAAGCTGAGCGGGTTCTCAGTGGACCGGGATACAGTCGGGCACGCTCTTAACGACATATCCCGGCAGATCGGCCATCGATGGAGGAAAGCCGGCGGCTTCATCATCATTCGCAGCACTGCCTTGGAATCGGATCGCTGGGCTGAGCCTCCTGCAACGCTTGTTTCAAGTTGGGTGGAACGTCTCGACAGCGGAGGGCTCGAGCTCGATGACTTCAGCCAAATTGCATCTCTTCGAGACCCACAACTTGCAACGCTGACGCAGATGGCATCTCGCGGAGACTTTCCTGAAAGGCTCGATTCCGTCAACCAGGCGAAGGAGCACCTTCGCGTTTGGAACGCTCTGACGCGACCGCAGAAACGCAAAGCAGAAAACGAGGGAATCGCCTATACGGACCTCGCGCCGCCGCAGCAGGCGCTGGTCAGCAACGCGATCACGGATCGACGGTCATACTCGGTGGAATCGTACATTTCGTCGCAGCTCTTGAAGTCCTGCCACTTTCGGGTCGAGATTCGCAGCGGAACAGTTTGGGGCGTCCGCAAGAAGAGCGGATCGTCAATCATGGGAGGCGCCAACTCCCGCGAAGAGGCAATGCAGCAGTTGCAGAGGTCGGATCCGAGGGTCAAGCCCGGCGACTTGAAGACTGTTGTCTTTACCACCGTACGTTTCGTCTACGAATCGAACCGCGGTCTCCTCTCGCAAAGTTGGCTGCAGCTTCCCGGACGCTGGGAAGAGGCTCAGCAGTGAATTCTCCGAGGTCGATCTACCTGGATCATGCTGCGACGACGCCTGTGGCGGCTGAAGTCATCGAGGCGATGATCCCATATTTGATCGAAGAATTCGGCAATCCGTCGAGCATTCACCGGTGGGGACGCGAAGCAAGGGCGGCGATCGATGGCGCCCGTGATTCCGTAGCCGCCGCCATTTCCGCCGATTACAGCGAGATCTACTTCACCTCCAACGGCACGGAGGCGGATAACCTCGCCGTCATCGGTACCATGCTTGCTGCTCCAAAGGACCGGTACCGGCTGATCGTATCCGCTGTGGAGCATCACGCGGTCCTTCACGCAGCCCATTTTCTCGAGGCGAACGGTTACTCGGTCCATCACCTGCCGGTGAATTCGTTGGGAGCGGTCGAGCCGGAAGCCCTCCACATAGCGCTGCGGGAGCCCGCTGCGCTGGTTTCGATCATGCACGCAAACAACGAAATTGGAACCATCCAGGACATCGCCCGTCTCGCCCGGATATCTCATGAGGCCGGCGCTCTCTTCCACACGGATGCGATCCAGAGCTTCGGCTCGCTGCCGATCCACGTGAAAGGGCTGGGATGCGATCTGCTCTCGCTCTCGGCACATAAGGTCTATGGACCCAAGGGCGCGGGCGCGCTCTATATTCGGAGCGGAGTGAAGGTTTCGCCCCTCATGCTGGGCGGAACTCAGGAGCGGGAAAAGCGCGCCGGGACAGAGAACACGGCCGCGATAGTAGGATTCGGCAAAGCCGCCGAACTGGCGATCGCGAACCGGGAGACGGAATCCTTGCGGCTTGCCGAGCTCCGCGACCGGTTCATCGGCCGTTTGGAAGAACTGATTCCGGGCGTCGTCCTTAATGGCCCACGGGGACATAGACTACCTAATAACGTAAACGTGTCGATTCCGGGCCTTGACGGTCCGGGATTATTGATGAGCCTCGATCTTGAAGGGATTGCTGCCAGCTCGGGCGCCGCGTGCTCGTCCGGATCGATCGAGCCCTCGCACGTTCTCCGCGCCATCGGGCTTTCTCCTGACCTCACCGTGTCCGGCTTGCGTTTCTCGTTAGGCCGCAGCACGACTGAGTCCGATCTTGAAGAGACGGCCTATACATCCGCTCGAATTGTCGAACGCCTCCGGGGATAACCTTCTTGGCCGCGAAGCCCTTCTACCCGCCACGACGCAATCGTCTCCTCGTCCGAATCGCGCAATGGATGCTGCCATGGGCGTTGCGGCGATATGCGGGAATCATGACAGTCGAAATCGAAGCTTCCGATTTGGCCGTGTTAAGATCGCTCGCCAACGAGCGCGCGCTCTTCGTTGCCAACCATCCAACGCTCGCAGATCCCGCTATTATCTTCCATGTCCTGGGCCGCGCGGGGGTAACTGCCTTTACGCTATCCGCCTGGGACACAATCTCACAGCATGGCCGCCTCATCGAATGGATTCTGCCACGATTAGGTTGTTATTCCGTCATGCGCGGCAGGCCGGATCGAGCGTCCATTCGTATGACCCGCGACCTTCTCGTCCGTGGCGAGCGGATCATCCTGTTCCCGGAAGGGATGACCTATGGCCTTAACGATTTGCTGCTGCCGTTTCAGCAAGGAACCGTACAGATGGCGTTTCATGCGCTGGACGAGCTGCGCGACAGCCGGCCTGAAGCGGCGCTCTTCATCGCGCCGCTCGCGATCAAATACGTCTACCTCGATCGAATGGAACCGGAGATTGCCGCCTCGATAAGCCGCCTGGAGGAGAAGCTCGGAATTGCCTCTGTCGAATCACCGCCTTACACTCGCTTGTTAGGGATTGCGGCGGCGATTCTAACGGCTCTGGAACACGAGCAGAATCTCGGGCCCATGGCTGGCGCAACGTTCACGGATCGAATTGACCGCCTTCGAGGGACAATGGTCCAGCGCCTTGCCGATGCCTTCAACATCAGCATCCCGGCGGGTCTCTCAATCCCGGCAGTCGTACAGCTCCTGGCAAACACGTATGACGATGCGGTGCTGGACGCCGCCACTGAAGATGGCTCGGAATACGAGCAGACTTTGCATCGCCAAACGATAGAGGCGATTAGACCGCTGCACGCGACGTGGTTAAGGCTGAAGAACTTTCTCGCAGTGCGCGATGGCTACATAGATGTGTTGCCGACCCAGGAGCGATTCCTGGACGTGCTCGGACGGCTGGAAATCGAGGTCCTTGGCAAGAGCCACATCTCTGGGAGGCGGCGCGCGGTCGTCAAGATGGGGGCTCCGATTGACCTCCGGATTAGATTGGTTCGCTATCATGCCTCGAAGCGCGCCGTGGTAGATGAAACCACCCGCGAGATCGAGAATGTCGTCTTGGACATGCTTTCATCTATGGCTGCTTTTACGCCTCCGATGGCATCCCTTTCCGAGTCTTAGCCCCATTTGCCATCCATCCTCCGGCTTCAATAGCCCTTGTTCATTTCACCGAATAGCTTATAATCCGCCGTTTCGCGGATGTCGTTTAAGCCCTGCTCATTCATAATGGGCGCATGGGTTGCACGGATGTGCGAAACGGAACGCGTATTCGCGGAGACACACTGTGACCGGCGCCGGCTGATTGTCAGTGGGTTTAGAAAGGTGTACAACCAAATGACCGGTCTGATGCTCAGAACGCCTGGCGTGAGGACATCGCAAGCGGCGCATACCAGTGAAGGAGCGTCGATTCACGACGATGACCTGATCTCGGCGTGCAAGGAAGGAAACAGGTGCGCGTGGAACGAGTTGGTCAAGCGTTACGAGCCGGCGGCTTTCCGATTGGCATTCAAGTTTGCCGGGAATCGCGATGACGCCGAGGATGTGGTCAGCCTGGTGTTCATTCGAGTATACAGCCGCATTCAGACGTTTAGAGCAGGATCGTGCTTTGGTGCGTGGCTTTCGACCGTCGTCAGGAATACCTATATCGATTCATTTGTTCGCAGCCGAAATCGGAAGAGGCAGTTATCGTTATCCACGCTCAAAGAGGGCGAGGACTTGCCGGCGCGAGATGTTGTGGATCCGTCGCCTTCGCCAATGAATAGTATCATCATCAAGCAGCGTGATGAACTCGTCCGCGAGACAATAAGCCATTTGCCAGGTTATCAGCGCCAACTGATGGACATGTACTATTCCGAGGGCAAGTCCTACAGTGAGATATCAAGGCGCACGGGTCTTCCGGAGGGCACTGTCAAGTCGCGGATGTTCCGGGCGCGTCACAACTTGCGCGACCGGCTGGAGCCGTTCGCCGAGTATCTCTAAGCACATAGACTGCTTCACGGCTCGGAACGGATGATTCTGCCGACCTGCAGGGGTGAAGCATTCGGGCGAGCACCTTGCGTAATCATTGCGAGGTTTGTAGCCGAATGCTTCACCCACACTTCAACCGTGAATTGAAATTGCGTTATCGCTTAAACAGAATTGGGTTGATCGGACTGGCTGCCAATTCCCCAGGCCTCCTGCCGGGATGCCAGCGCTCGAGGTCCATCCATCTGTTCTTGTTATCCGGCTCCATCAGTTGCGCGCCGTCCTCGAAGAAAATGATCGTCATGGCTTCCCGGGTTGTTTCCGTGGAGTTGCCCGGCGCGCTGTGAAGGGTCCATCCGGAGTGGAATGACGCGTCGCCGGCCTTCATCGCCCCGCATCTCGTCAGGCGATATCCCTTCTCCGCTACGAACTTCCTGAAGTGCGCCTCCGATTCGTCCGAAATCTCGATCGCTCCAAGGTATCCCTCGGTCTGCGAACCGGAAGCGAAAGTCATCGTGCCCATCTCTTCCGAGGCATCCACCAGCGGCATCCACATGGTGATCGTATTGTCCGTCATCAAGGGCCAGTAGTACTGGTCCTGGTGCCACGGGGTATGCCCGCCGTGCGGCTCCTTGAATAGCGCCTGGTCGTGGTAGAGGCGAACCGAGTTTACTTCCATCAAGTCGGATGCCAGTTTGGCAAATCTCCCGCCGAAGACAAACCGCTTCGACCCCTCGTCGCGCTCCCAAAGGTTCATGATCTGCAGGAACGCCTTCCCGTAGGTATCGCGCTTCTCGATTGGGCGGTTTTCGGTGTTGTAACGCGCCGCTGCATCGACGATTATTTCGCGGTACGCGGCAATCTCTTCCGCCGAACAGACGCCCCGGAGCAAGACGTGCCCGTCCCGGCGGTAGGATTCGACCTGGGAAGGGGACAGCGGATATGAAGTATCAAGTTTTGGGAGATTATTGGTTGCTGTGGTCATTTTCGACCTCATGGGAGTTGCTTGTTAGAGATAATACCCACAATTCAGCTTCAGTGCTAGATTGGAATGTCTTTCGGCGCGCGCACAATTGCGGCATACAGGAAGACCACGCAAACCACCGCGTAGATGCTCGCGTTGTAACCGATGAGGGTGCCCATGGGTACGTGCCGGTCGGCCATCCACCCAAATCCGACTGTCCACAGTGCGCCGGCGCCCCATCCAACAAAATTGAGCATCCCCACAGCCGCCGCCCTGTTCTTGAGTGGCACGACGTCGAAGAAGCCTGCGGAGATATTTGAATCATGAATCCCTTTGGCGATTCCGAAACAGGCGAGCACAACCAGAACCGCCTCTAGCGACGGGGAGAAGCCGAAGAGAGCTAGAAAGGGAATTCCCAAGAGCGTTCCGACTCCTTGCACAAAGATGCGTCCGCCCTTCATCCGCTTTCGAATTCGATCCGCCATGAGCCCGCCGATCATAGCTCCGACCATGCTTCCGATCTGAATGTACGCCGTGGCCATTATTCCGCCTCTGGACACGGGAACGTTGAATACTTCGTGAAGATAGGTGGGCGCCCAGACCAGAAATACAAGAGCCACGGAGTTCGTCCCGGTAAAACCGATGAGCAGCAATATCGCGGTCGGCTTCGTACAGATTGCGCCGAACATCCTCCAAAGCGAGCGCCGGAACACGATCCCTAGCGCTAATCCCAGCCCCATCCCGTCATGGAATGGGAGTGATGCAAACGCAGGCCCAAACGCGATAAAAACCTGCCACAACAGTACTCCAAAAACCACACCAAACGCCGCTCCGAACACCGGCAGGTACGCACCGCCGGGTGGCCCATGTTCTGGTTCTTCGGGGCTCGACGTGACTTGAACTTCAGCGCGGCCGCGCTTCGGCTCGCGGACAAACGCAGCCAGAACAAATCCGAGTAGAACTCCCGCGCCGCCAAGGAAGATGAACGGAGATTGCCAGCCATACCTGGCCGCCATCCATCCTGCCAGCGCGCCTCCGAATACGGTCCCGCCGTAGATGCTGGTCTGGTGCAGGCCGATTGCTCTGGAGCGGGTGTCTTTGCCATGGTAATCGCTGATCAAAGACATGGAAGCCGGGATGTAGAATGTCTCTCCCAAACCCTCCGTCGCGCGCACAGCTACGAATTGCCAGAACTTGCCGCACAAGCCGGTAAATCCGGTAACCAGGCTCCAAATGTAGAGACCTCCGATGATAACGCGCTTGCGCGAAACCTGGTCGCCCACCCACCCGGCGAACGGAGCGGCCCCCGCATAGACCCACATGAACGCAGAGCCGATGATGCCGAGCTCCGTGTTTGTGAAATGGAATTTGTCTTTCAGGATTGGGAATACTGACGAGATCGCAACGCGGTCGGCGTAATTGAAGAAGCAGATAAACCAGAGCATGCCGACCACTGCCCACTTGTATGAGCTGGAAGGAGTTGGCACGCGATCGGCGCTTGGGCCTTTAGTTAGGGTCGTCATAACGTAATGGGGTATTTGGGCAATTGGGTAATTAGGTGATTGGTTAATTGGCCAGTTGGGTAATTGGGTGATTCGGTCGAAAAGCGCCTGTCCGTCATGCTGAAAGCATCTGCTTTTGACCTTTGACGCACAGTTCCATCAAGCCTACTTGCCATGCATGAGCCAGGCCTCTTGAAATTGCACGTGCTTGATCGATTCTCCCTGGCCTTTGCCGTTCTCTTTGTTTGGCGAGTAGCTGTAGGTCACGTGAATCGTGCCGTCGCGCACCTGGATGATGCTGGGGTAGGAGTACGAGCCGGCATCCGCGCCGTCGGCGTCCTGTTCGATATGCCGGTTCAGCGTCCAGGAGCGGCCCTCATCTTGAGACACGGAAACGGCCAGGCTGTTTCGGCGTCTTTCTGTATCGTTGTAAACCAGCAGCCACTTTCCACTTTTCAAGACGCAGACTTCCAGCCCCGACCCAGGATTCGGCACCTCTATGTCCCTCGGTGCAGACCAGGTCATTCCGCGGTCCTTCGATTCGCAGACGATCGTCCGCTTCGGCGGAGGGCCGTTATCGCGAAAGAATGCGACCAGCGTGCCATCCCTGCGTTTAGCGATCGACGGCTGGACGTTACCGGCGCCGACGATTGGCGCGCTGCACGTCCAGGTCTTTCCCCAATCGTCCGTGATCGCCATCAAGGAAAAATCGAACCCATCCGAATAGAGCGTAACAATCATTCGATTGCCATCGATGAAGGGATGAACCCTCGGCATCCAACCGAGTCGCACCTTGAGCTTGTCGGTGGCGTTCGTGTGCAGTCTCGCCAGATAATCCTTCAGACGGGACTGCAATTCGGGCGTCGCAGCCTTCCGGGCGGGCTCCCACGCGGCGTCCAGATCGCGCTCGAGCGTGGCCGCGAACTCCGGTCCCGGCTTCAGCGGCAGCGCCTTTTCCTGGTTCCACCTGGGCGCGCCGGATCGCTGATAGTCTTCGCTCACCTGGTATTTCATCAGCGCGCTCTCCCAGTGGTTGTCGAGGATCACCGGCCAGAAGAGCCAGAGGCGTTTCGCGGGATCGACAATCATACATGGATTGCAGTCCGGGAAGCCCGGTGTGTCGGCGAGCTCGAAGGGTTTGGACCAGGAGCCGCTGGCGGCTGACGATGGACGATGGACGATTGACGATGGGCGATGGAGGAAAGACGATGGACGATGGACGACGGACGATGGGCGATAGACGACGGACGATGGACGATGGAAGATCGACGAACGGGCATCCGGGAGTTTGGCGGCGGCTTCTGGGCGCGAGGCGGAAGCAGCGCCATTCCCATCGTCCAT
>JBGPOG010000132.1:0-9192 GCA_041487935.1 Chthonomonadia bacterium
CCCGAATGCTTCACCCCTACACATCGACGGTGAACGCTTACCCATTTCGTCCAAATGGCGATCCTCGATTAAGAGATTCCAGCCTGGCGCCAATAATTTGACATTAATTCCCGACACCGGATAACCTATTGCCCGGACCGTCGTCTATCCGGTTGTAATCACTAATGCGACCGATTATTCCGTAGGAGGGAGGGTCTACATCATGAGATTGTGGACGGTAGCCGGAGTCGCGAGCGCACTGGTCATCGGAGGGGTCGCCTTCGGACTGGCCGCGGACGATGAGTCTCAGGACAAACAGAAGGACCAGGACCGGGCAAAAGTCGAGCGCGAGCTGAAAGATCTCCAGGGACAGCGGGAGAAGCTGGACACGCGGATTCGCGATCTGCGCAAGAAGCTTGGCCGCGGCGACGAACCGAAAGCGTTCACGTTCAACAAGGAGTTCGGCGACTGGAAAGGTCTGACCGAGGATCAGCGTAAAGAGGTCGAGCGGGCCATGGAGCATGCCCATCGCGCCGTCGAAGAAGCGATGGAGAACCTGCCGGACCTGAAGCACATCATTCCGGACATCGATGGTCTGATCGAAAAGTCGATGAAAGCTGTTCCGGGGGATCTTGATCTTCATTGGGGAAAGCTCTCACCGGAAGAGCGCGAGAAAATGAAGAAGGAGATGGAAGGCGCTCGGGAGAAGATGCGGGCCGGCCGCGAAGAGATGCGGCTCAAGATGGACGAGCTCCGCAAGAATCTGCCGAAGATCCAGGAGTTCCGGACTAACCGTGGGGAGATCGATTCCGAACTGCGCCGTGAATTGGACCGGCTCCGCGCCGAGATGAAAGAGCTTCGCGAGCAGCTTCGCAGCGAGTTGGGCAAGAATAAGGATAAGCCGAAAGAGAAGCCGGGCTCAAAGAAACCGGCGGAGTCGAGTGAAGTGCTCTAATTGTAAGTCGTTGGGGTCGATCGGACCCCGGGCGCAGACTGGGTTCCGATCGGGACCACAGAGTCAAACCAGGAACCCGCATTAGGCGGGTTCCTCGTTCGTGCTCCTAAGGACAAACGTCAAAAGCAGGTCCCTCACAACGACGGTTCGGGATGACGAAAATGCTGCGTTTTGCCATTACGTGCAACGTGTTGCCGGCAGCATCAATTGCTTGGAATGACGTTGCCGCGTCGTTGTCGAATAGAAGTCTAGTTAATCATTGCCGGCGTGAGTGTTAATCGGCGCGTCCTCAAGTTGAGGCGCTGACGTTGGGAGGGGCGGCTTTCTTGAATGTCCTTGTGACCGGTGGCGCGGGATTTATCGGCAGAAACTGCGTCGAGGCCCTATTGCAGAGAGGACATTCGGTCCGCGTCCTCTCACGGAGCGGCCGGACGCCCGATCTAGAGGGAGCGGAAGGGTTTGCCGGGGATGTTCGCGACGCGCAAAGCCTGGCGAAAGCGACGGACGGGATCGACGCGGTAATCCACTGCGTGGGAATCATCCTCGAGCCCCGCGGAGAGACCTTCGAGAGCGTGGTTCGAGACGGAACACGGAATCTCATCGATGCTTGCCTTGCCAATGGGGTTAAGCGGATCGTCTATATTAGCGCGCTGGGCACGCGGCCGAATGCTGTAGCTCGCTATCACAAGACCAAGTGGGCTGCGGAGGAGATCATACGGCAGTCCGGGCTAATCTATACAATTCTGCGAGCCTCTATCGTCTTCGGGCCGGGAGACGGCTTCATCAATAAGTTTCTGCGAATGCCGTTCGTGCCTCTGGCGGGCGGCGGTGAGGGGAAGTTTCAACCGATACTCGTGAAGGACCTCGCGTCCATTGCGGCGGATTCGTTAACCAACCCCGCCGCAGAGAATCGGACGTTCGATGCCTGCGGGCCAGACCAGTTAACTTTCAAGGAGCTGATGGCCATCGCGCTGGAATGCGCCGGGCAGCGCAAGCCGACGATCGACCTCCCCATGTGGTTGATGAAGGCCCTAGCGATAGTCTACGACCCATTCCAGAAGATCTACCCTCCTCTGGCTCTATTCACCCGTGACCAGTACGCGATGCTGCAGGAAGACAATATCGGCGACAACGGACCGTTGGTGGAGGCATTTGCGGAACTGAGGTTGACGAGCCTGAAAGAAGGGCTTGAAACCGGTTTGTCTCACTCCAAAGCGTAGCGACGCTCGTCATGAAGCAAGCCACTAATTCCAGATCAATTCCCTACCACGATCGACTTCAACAACCGGCCGGCCGCTAAGCGACTCAGGCGTCCAGTCGCATGTCGGCAGCACCGCACCGTCCAGCATCCGAATATCCCCCGGACTGTAAGGCACGCCTTCACTTTCCCCTTTTGGGCGGACGGAGATTTCGCAGCTATTCCATCTCCCGGAAAAGCGCCTCGAACCGGTCGGCGAGGTGGTGTTCCAGGGCGGAGAAGGAGAGGTCGAAGGCCATGGTCCATAGCATGATGAGGGCCTGGTCCTTGGGGAAGTCGAGTACGCGAGCGAAGAAGTCTTTTAGGATTTCTTCGTAAGTGATCTTTGGCTCGTTCAATTCGATTGGAGCGCGGAGCGTGCCGTGGAATACGTCTTCCTGCAGGCGGTCCATGAATTCCCGCACGTTGGCGGGCGTGGCGTTCTCCAGGTTATTTCCGAATTCTTGCTTTATGGACGAGCGAAATTCTTCGAGCCGCAACGGTATTCCTCAAACAAAGGGTTGTTAGGTGTAGCTGCCCGGCAAACGGCGATCGTTTCGTCTATTGGATCGAGCTCGCCGCTGCTCAAATGGCCGCCCCAGAAATCGAAAGGCCGAGTTCGACGACGAGGAGGAGTACGATTCAACTCTTTGCAAACAGTACCTTCGCCTCTTCGTAGAACTCGATGGGAACTTGCTTCAAGTCTTTGACCGCCAGCTCGAGATCCACGCTTACAATCTGGTTGTTCTGGATCGACGCCATCTGGCCGAATTGCTTTGCATGGACCAGCTCCGCAGCCTTGATACCCAGCCGGGATGCAAGCACGCGGTCGAATACGGTTGGCGGGCCCCCGCGTTGAATGTGGCCCAATACCGCGTAACGAGTTTCGATTCCGGTGCGCTCTTCGATCTCTTTGGCGATGTGTTCCCCCACGCCGCGTTCTCGTAGGATGGGGTGCCCGAAGGCGTCGAGCATTACGTCCGATTCTTCCGGACTTTCGATCTCGGCGCCTTCCGACGCCACGACCACCGCGTAATTTCGACCTTTTGCTTCACGAATATAACGAAGGTGATTGCACATCTCCACGATATCCGGCTTGACTTCCGGGAGGAGAATCCAGTCTGCGCCACCCGCAATTCCCGCATAAAGCGCGACCCATCCGGCGTGCCGTCCCATCACCTCGACCACCATCACCCGGTTATGTGAGCGAGCGGTGTCGCGGAGGCGGTCAATCGATTCCGTTGCCACGGAAACCGCGCTGTCGAACCCAAACGTGAAGTCGGTCGCGTTCAGGTCGTTGTCCATGGTCTTCGGCACTCCGACTGTTGGGATACCGATCTTGAACAACTTTTCGGCAACTCCGAGCGTGTCTTCTCCGCCGAATGCAACAACCGCGTCGAGCTGATATTTCTTGACGTTTTCGAGGGCCATCTTGAGGTCCTCTTCGCGGCCCGGCTTGAACGGATTGGTACGAGATGAACCGAGCATCGTACCGCCCTGATTGATAATATCCTTCACGTCGGCCACAGATAGCGGCCGCGATGCTCCTTCCACAAGTCCTTTCCAACCATTCAAGAAACCGATGCACTCGATGTCGAGGTCGGCAGCGCGCATCACAAATCCCCGTATGGCCGGATTAAGGCCGGGACAATCGCCCCCGCCCGTCAACATCCCGATTCGCATTCAATCAACCCCCTGATTCAGTCAGCAGCAGCCAGTAGGCAGTAAGAGGACCGCAGATCCATCTGTTTCTGCACAGTGCCAACCTAGGTAAATCCTCTTGACCACGTCCCACTTCAAACTTCAGACGTGTCGCCTCGACCTGCCGACCGATTGTTCTCAGAAACTGATACTTCCCTACGGTCGAAGTCTGCCGTCTGGGGCTCGCCGACTGCCTCCTGCCGACTGCCTCCCGCCTCCTGCCGACTGCCTCCCGCCTGCTGCGGACTGCATCCTGCCGGCTGCTTCCTGCCGACTGCCTACCTCTCCGGCTCTATCAGCCCGTAGTCTCCATTCCGTCGACGGTACAACACATTTACGTCTCCCGTCTCCTCGTTATGAAAGAGGAAAAAGCTATGGTCGACCAGCTCCATCTGAAGCGCCGCTTCTTCCGCCGGCATCGGCTTCATAGGGAACCGCTTGCGACGAACGATTCGCGGCATATACGCGCCGTCGTCGTCCGTGTTATCAGAGTCGGACGATCCCGCGGACCGATCGGCAACAGCCTCCTTAATGAGACCCGGGCGCTGGTGGTCGTGACGCTTCCGGGTCTTGAAACGCTTTACCTGCCGCTCCATTTTCTCCACGACTTTATCGACGGCGGCATGGAGATCGCTGCAGCGCTCTTCGCTGCGCAGGAAGACGCCATCGCCTTCCAAAGTCAGTTCCAGAACGTGCTGGCCGCGCTCCAAATACTCCTCCAGATTTGCAACCGGCGGTGCGTGAAAGTAGCGTTCCAGCTTGTTTACCTTCTTCTCAGCGTGAATCTTAATGGCATCCGGTATGGTCCCGTTCTTGCCTTTAATTGTCAGTCGCATGGCGAACCTCCAGATGGGGAATTCTTGATTTCATGACGAGCTGGCGGCGGCCATTTCTTTGAGAATCGACCGTGTAATTCTGTATCACTCTAAACCTCAGGCCGGCTGGCCTTGATTCAACAATCGCGTGTTGAAACGAATGGAACAGTTCTCCATCCGTCGCTATTCATCCTTGTGCGCGATAGTCGCAACCGCCCAACAGGCTATTCCTTCCTTCCGGCCGACTGAGCCAATACCCTCGGAAGTCGTCGCTTTGATATTGATCTGCGCCCGGCCGATCCTGAGGGCGGCGGCGATTTGGGCGGCCATTGCCTCGCGATAAGGCCCAATGCGCGGCTCTTCCGCGAGCAGGGTTACGTCCAGGTTGACAATCTGCCAACGGGACTCATTCAGACGTCCGCCCACCTCGCGTACGAATTCGATGCTGCGGCGGTCCTTGTGCGCCGCGTCGGTATCGGGAAAGAGCACGCCGATGTCCCCCATGGCGGCTGCGCCGAGCAAAGCGTCGCAAACAGCATGCAGCAAAACGTCGGCGTCGGAATGTCCTTTCAGACCACGGGGATGAGGGATCTGAACTCCCCCCAGCCAGAGTTCTCTACCGTCCGCGAAGGCGTGAACGTCATACCCGAAACCCGTCCTGAAGGATGAAGGTCTTCGGAAGGATGAAGGATGAAGCCCATACGGGTCCGTACTGGAGATGAAGGATGGATCTGGCGCTGAAACTGCCGGGGCTTGTCCCTCCGGAATAGTCTCCTCCGATTTCGGCTTGCCCAAATATGCCTCCGCTAACGCTAGGTCTGCCTGGCGGGTTACTTTCAGGTTCGACTCGTCGCCCTCCACGAGAACTACCGGAAATCCGGAAGCGCTCAAGATCCCGGTTTCGTCTGTGAATCCAAATGCCCGATCGCCGAGTTTTTCGAACGCGGACTTCAGGTCCTGTACGCGCGCCCCTTGTGGAGTCTGAATTGCAACGAGGCCCTCTCGCGGGACACTGCCGGATATCAGGTTATCCTCCCCCACGGTCCTCAGGGTATCGGTCACCGCGAACCCCACCGCTGCCGCGCCGAACCTCCTTGTACGATCTATCACTTCGTTAATAACACGTCGAGTGACTAAGGGCCGCGCGGCGTCGTGGACGAGAACCAAATCGCATTCCGCCGGTAGCGCGTATACTCCATTTCGGACCGATTCCGCTCGAGTAGCGCCTCCTGGTATAACGACACTAACCTTTTCGAATGCTGCCGCAGCATCGCGAAGGCGCGGGATCTCATCGCTTGCCCCGACCAGCACGATTGTATCGATCCCGGCATGTGATTGGAAAGCGGACAGTGTCCATTCCAACACCGTCCGCCCGCCGATCGTTGCCCATATCTTGTTTTCGCTGCTACCGAACCTTGCCCCGCGGCCCGCTGCCGGAACGATAACCCCGACCGTCGCTGCCATCGTCTCCATCCCCGTTGAGGCCCTTTATCCGGGCAAAGATCATTTTACCCGCCACCGTTTGCAGGACGCTGGTCACAATCACGTCCAGATTGTCGCCAATCCGGCGGCGGCCGTCTTCGACGACGATCATCGTGCCGTCCTCCAGATATGCCACTCCCTGGTTCTGCTCCTTGCCCTCTTTGATGATCGTCACGTTCATGTCCTCGCCCGGCAGGACAACCGGCTTCAAAGCGTTGGCAAGCTCATTGACGTTCAACACAGTCACACCCTGCAGCGCCGCGACCTTATTAAGATTATAGTCGTTCGTGATGATGATTCCGCCCATGGTCTTCGCCATCCGGACCAGGCGCGTGTCGACCTCTTCTCCAGCCTTATCCGGACCTAACTTATAATCGTACGAGCGAACGACGAGCGGAAACTTCTCTTGCATCGAGTTCAGGATATCGAGGCCGCGGCGGCCGCGAGCGCGCTTCAGCGAATCCGAGGAATCGGCAATGTGCTGCAGTTCGTCAAGCACAAAACCGGGCACGTAGATCGGGCCCTCGATGAATTTCGTCTTGCAGATGTCCGCGATACGGCCGTCGATGATGACATTCGTGTCGAGGATTTTGCAATGGTCCATCGAGATCTCTTCGCCGTCCGGGCCGGTGGCGATGGATTTTCTACCCCCAAACGGGAATTCGTCCTTCATGCTCATCGTGGCGCGAATGCCCAGGTAGACAAAGGCGACGCCCAGAAGAATGGCGCCCGGCACTCCGAAGAGCGGTGTTCTTAATAACAACAGGAAGAAAATGAAAGGCAGCGTTACAACCACGCCGATGAAAGTTCCGATGCCAACCGCAAATTTGTCGCGAGTTGACATTGTCTCGATCGAATTGCCCATGTCAATGAGCCATTGGGCGACTTTCGGACCCAGAATCGCCCCAAATAGCACACCCAGAACTGCCAGGGCTCCGACCATTGATTGATAATAAAAGGATGTATCGGCAGTCAATGACAAAAAGCTATCGGTGATCAGGTTGTGGGGAAGGGACGTGACGTAAGACCGAAGGTTCAACCCAACGGTCAGCAGGATCGTGCCCAATATCAATGCGAACACGACGCTAAAAAGCTGTTTGAAATTACGGATCGACACGTTTTGCCATCACCCCCTTTCCAATACGAATAGCTACCGCACCTCGTTTACTTCTAGCTTTACTCGTCCAACGATACCTGCGACTGCGAACATCTCAGTGACGTTGCCCTGGGCAAATTTGACGTGGGTCGCGTCGACGAAATTACCCTTCAAAGTCGGGTCGATGGAAACCCATTGCCCAACCCAGCATTCTGCCCAGGCGTGGTAAAAGAACTTGCCGTCCGCATAAAGAATCCCGGCGGCGACCCTGGCCGGCACCCCCGCCGCCCTTGCGAGACCGCAAAACAGGGTCGCATAATCACGGCAGACGCCGCGCGGCTTCTGGAGAACGTCCGTACAGGACCGCGGCACGCCGATCGAATAGTCCGGGGTCATCTTCTCATGGACCCAATCGCGGATTGCAATTGCGACCTTGTATGCGCTAACCTCGTCTCCGCGAATTTTGCGCGCCGTCTCGATGATTTCCGGTGAATCCGTCTCAAGATACGGAGCTCGTTGCAAATACAATTGCAATTCTTTACTTTCGATCGGCAGCGGTACGGAATGGGCGGCATCGAACGCCTCCGCCTTTATGTGTACACGATATTCGCCCGCCTTGCCGGATACCGGTTTTCCCTGCTGCCGCGCGTCAGATATAATCAATTTGGGGTCGTCAATTCCCCGGATGGTCACCGTGAGATCGCGCACTGCCCGCGGATTGGAGATCGGTTTTGCGACCGCGATTGCCGTTGCGACCGCAAAGTCCTTCGGGGGTGTGTAACCGTTCCCCGCGGCAACGACGGCTCCTTCGACGACAAAAGCCGGCTGTTTGGAAGCCATATTCATTGCGACTCCCTTTGGCTCCGGATACATGGCGATGCCGAGCGACATCTCGCTCTTGATGATCTCTCCATTGGCTTCCCAGGAAGTGACGTTTCCGAGCGAGGTGGAGATCAGGACCTTGATCGTAGCGTAGCTTTTGCCGTTCAGCGCCACCCTGGCCCGCCCGACGGATTCGACCGTGGTTTTGTCCAGAGTTAACGTCAGCGGATTCAAGAAGTAGAACGTATCTTTCGTCCCCGGAGCGATCTGTTTGCCTTGTGTTGCAGTCGTCGTGTCAGAAATCAGCTTGGCGCCGGGAGGGACATCAACCGTTTTGCTTGTCGCCGATCCTCCGGATTTCAGCGTACAGAGAATCTTGCCCGGCTGGTAATCGGCGGTTACGACCGTGGCTGATCCATTCGAGCTGATCGTGTATTCCTGGTAGAGCGGCGTGTATGAGCTGTCTGAATACGACAGCGTCTGAACGTCTTGCGTAACCTTGTTTCCCAACAGCTCCAGAGCCATGACACTTTTGGATTCCGATTTGTGGCCGGGCTTGCCCTTATATGAGGCATCTTCATCGCGAATGCTCGTGTATCCGATCTTGCGGCCGCCAAAATAGACCCCCAGCCAGGTCTCTTTGGTTTCGGCCGTGGCGGAACAACTTGTGGGAGGAATGAGGAGCGAAATGTAGAGAATATGAGCGAAGAGAAGGCGCGCGACGGTTGCAGCTTTCAATCAGGACCTCCTCCATGGCGTGTCTGCATCGGACTTCGCACGAATAATTAGAACTCACATTATACCACGGAGCCGGTGATTCACGCAGGGTTAAGGCGGCTTGATCGTCCAGATACGCAATGTTGCGTCATCTACCACAAGCAGATTTCCTTGCGGATCGAACGCCATGCCGCGCGGGCCGGTCAACGGGTTCTCGCGAGTGCCTTCGTATTTCCAGATGTGCCGTCCGGTCACATCAAACAGGTGGACGCCGGCTTCGCGATTCGCGCAGACGAACACGCGCCCGCCACCGTCAACCAGGACGTAATCGGGCTCCTTAATACCCGTCAGGCTCCTGGCGAGCTTGTAGCTTCCGTCTGGCAGCAGG
>JBGPOG010000133.1:0-9186 GCA_041487935.1 Chthonomonadia bacterium
CTCCCGCTTGATTCCGAGCGCCCGGGCCACGGGGCGAACCAAAGGCTTAATTCTCGCGATTAGCTTTCGACGCGCCGGCAGGCAGTAACCGCCTTTGGTCGCGATGATCACTTTATCGCGCCGATCGCGGAACGCCTGTCCCAATAGCGCCTCGCACTCTCCTTGCGAATACATGTCGGCGGTGTCGAAAAACGTTATGCCCGCGTCGAATGCCGTCCGGAGAACATCCAACGCCTCGTCAGTTCCGCCACCCCGCGCAAAAACCCCGCCCAGGCGAGATGTGCCGAATCCAATTTCCGAGACCGCCAATCCGGTTTTACCGAGGCTTCTATATCGCAAGAGACTATCTCGTTTTTAGGTCTTCGACCAATTTGCGGGCCGCCCGTGCCGCAATTGCCATCGCAGTGAGAGTAGGATTCTTTTCGCAGCCGGTCGTAAAGCAGCTTGCGTCGCAAACGATCACGTTGGGAATCTCGAATAGGCGGTTCCATTCATCGACAACTCCATACTTGCGCGAGATGTGCATTCGCGCCGTTCCTCCGTAGTGCACCGCGACGCCCGGGAAGAGCTGCGGCACGACCTCGCGGAGAGTTGATTTGTAGCCTGCCTCTTCCATGATGCACATCAGGTGCTGACGGGCCTGAACCATATTGTCGATGGCCTCATCGTCAAATCTAATGCAGATTTCGAGTAGCGGCGTGCCGAATTCATCTTTCTTTTCATCCACCGGCTTTACGAAGTGCCGTTCGGATGGAATCATGGTGCCAAAGACCTGAATGCCGACCGAATGGCCCTTGCGATTGAATCGGCTGAGGATCTTGTCCTTGGTTGAAACTACTCCCATTGTCCATGAGGCCGCCTTCAGCGGCGGCGACGTCGCATAAGGCATTCGCGTGAGGTACGCGGCAGGAGACAGGAGCGAGAGCGGCTTTTCCGAATCGAAAACCCACCACTCCTTCGGATGATCGTGGAGAAACTTGCCCAGGAGCCCTTCGGAGTTACCCAATCCATCCGGAAAATCCGGGCACGCCGAGTCGAATAACAGCTTTGTCGAATTCAATGGCCCGCCCGCAACAACCACTGCCTCCGCTTGGATTCTGTGCCGGCTGCCGTCTCCGCGGTCTTGATAAAGGACTGATGCCGCCTTCTTATTCGCGCCGTCCCATTCCAGTTTGAGCGCGTGCGCGGCGGTTATCAATTGAAAACCCGATGAGCGCATAAGCGGCCGGACTATATTCGTGAAGCTGTTGAACGCCGTGCCTCGTCCCACGACCAGATTCGGCGGCCCATCTGCCAGCGGAATCGTGGTGAGACCCTGGCCGTGGGCTTCGGCGTGTTTGGCGACTAGCTGCCAGTCCTCTGGAATCCGGTGATGCCAGGACGAGCAGCCGGCGGGAAGGTTGGGGACGTCGCGAGGGTCTGCCGTGACGTCCAAGAGTCGTTCGGCGATTTCGTAGTAAGGCGCCATCTCTTCGTATGTGAGGGGCCAGCGGTATCGCTCGTGGAGCCGTTCGCCCTCGGTGAAATCCTCCGGCGCAAAGCGCGGTACCGCGCCGGTCCACTGATTTGAGAGGCCGCCCGGCGCAAAGTTGACGTACCAATCGGTCTTGGGATCGCCGGATGCGACGTGTCGCGCGCCGTGCTCCATCTGCGGCACGCGGCGGTAATAGTTCCGGCCCATCAGCCTGACGAGCAGCCCGCCTTGAAAACCACGCCCGGATTCCAGCATGGTGACCGGAATTCCCTTGCGAACGAGCTGATGTGCGGCCATCGCCCCCACCGGCCCGCTGCCGATCACAATCACTCGCCGCTCGTCTGCCATTCCAATTGCCTCAAGAAATGCATGCTTTCAGCCAAACGGTCTGCGGACTATTCCGGCCAAGAGATCGATCGCTTCAAGGATGATTATGCCTCAATCCAGCAACGGCTTCAGGGACGCCCGTTCAGTGCGAGATCAGAATACCTCGATATTCCGGGATATTCCGGCGCCAGGCGCGCGGATGGCATCGGACCCGGCGAATATGCCGTATTCGAGGTTTAGCGGCCTACAATCCGCCATTCGGGGGATGGCATGGCGACCCTGGCGGCGGAATAATGGCTTAAGCGCTAGAGCGCATTCCCCGCAGCAAATGGAGGTTGTACCTTATGGCGTCTATTTCGATCATCGATAAAGTCAAGAAACTCAAAGAGAATGATGCTTTCGATCTTCTCAGGCATCCGGCGGTATTGAGGAACTACAGCCTTTACCAAAAGGAGTTACGCGAGCGTCCTCTGGTGATGAAGAGCCACCCCACCGGCATCGAAATAGAAATGACCAATCGGTGCAATCTGGCGTGCACGCAGTGCTTGCGGTCTCTTGGATTGAAGCCCTACAAGCTCGGCGACATGGATCCGGACAACTATAAGAAAATCCTCGACCAGTTCCCCTATGTCATGAACATTTCGCTCAATGGCTTTGGCGAGCCGATGATGTACGCCCATTTCTTCGATATCGTTGCTTACACGCGCAAAGAACGGCCGTGGGCGAAGATCGGAATCTACTCGAACGGCGGCCTGATCGACGAGGAAAAAGCCTATCGGATGATGGACTGCGGGCTGACGGAGCTGAACATCAGCATCGACGCGGCGAAACCCGAAACCTACCGGCGCGTCCGGAGAGGGGGAAAACTCCCGGATCTGCACGACAACATCAAACGGCTGGTGCGGATCAAGCAGGAAACGCGCGCCAGATTTCCAATGCTGGGTTTGAATTTCGTGATGCTGAACGACAATGAGGGCGAGCTGGTTCCGTTCGTGGAACAGGCGGCGGATATGGGAGTCGATTTTATCAACTGCATCTCCTGGGCCGGGTACGACTGGGGTTTCAAGAACCGGCGAACGCGCGAGTCCTATCTGACAGAGCTGGAGGCTGCCCGCAAGAGGATTGACGAGCTTGGAATCCGGTGCAAATCGTTCCCCGAGATCAGCACGCGCTGGACCGACCCAAACCGGCCGTTCGGATGCGGATTCTTCTGGGGCGAAGAGTTTCGCGTTACGTACGACGGCCACGTCACGCTCGGCTGCTGCACTCCGTTCAAGGAGACGTACAGCTACGGAAATCTGCTGGAGCAAGAATTCCAGGATATCTGGAACGGACCCGACATGCAGTACAACCGGGCGATGACAATGAAGCATCTACCGCCTAACAAGACGTGCGCATCTTGCGACATGTTTTCAAAGTCGTTCTTCTCAGATTAGCGATAAGAATTGAGTTTGAGCGGCTGCAGTCTCAATTGGACGAGTCGTCCTCTTCGTCTGCTTCCGGAGGCAGTAGCTCGTCTACGCGAATCGAATTCAGGGGTAGAACGAGTGGCGCGATTTCGGCGCCGGATTTGAGAATCTGGATGACCCTGTAAGTGAATGAACTGTCGCCCTGTTGAACCGGATCGCGCCGGACTTCGAGATGACGCTCTCGTAAGTTGACTACCCAGTAATCCTGAATTCCGGCTTTTGCATACGCCGCAGCCTTCCGGCCCTGATCGAATGCCAACGTGGATTCCGATACCTCTAAGACCAGCACCGTATTTTCGGGAGTTGGATGTTTCGGGTTTTCGCGCAAGGAGCCCCTCACAACTAACACATCGGGTTCTGGTTCCGATACGTCAGACATCACCAGGGGCTTTTCTTCACGGACATGAAAACTTGGCCCAAATGCGGCCTCGAGTACATCGGCTGAAACCATAACAGCATAGGCATGAGGACTACTTTGCGGACTCACCTTTTGGACCACCTCTCCTTCGATTAGTTCCAACCGCTCGTCCGGGCGAAAGATGCCCAACTCAGCCGCGCGGTGATATTCTTCGCGATTCCAGCGGCGCGGACTAGGCGCCGGCAAACTCAGGCTCATCAGCTCACCTCGTTTACGATCTTAGCCGCGCTTTCGAAGGACCAACCAAAACTATTGTAATTCCGCTCATTCCGTAACACGGGCGTCGTTGACATTCGATCCACTCACTACTCATAATACCGCCATGAGCCGACCAAGTGATGCAATGTATCGCCGGGTGACGGTAGAGCGTCTTTTCGGCGCCGATGAGCGGCGCGCAGTTGATGACGACATTGTGGTCGAGGAGCCGCTGGAAATCCGCTTGAACGACCGGCCGCTCGCCATTACGATGCGGACTCCTGGGAGTGACGAAGCTCTCGCCATCGGTTTCCTCGTCACGGAGCAGATTCTCACGTCTCGAGAAGAGCTTTTCGACGTAACTCGCTGCGCGGATCCGGATCACCCGGATCTGCGGAATATCGTCAATGCCTATGTCAATCCGGAGGGGATTCCGGAAGACCTCTTTTCCGGCCGGCAGCGATATGCCACCTCGAGCTGTGGGTTGTGCGGGCGCGCGGCGATCGAGCAGGTCACAAAGTCTGCTCCCCCCATTTCGGCGCCGCCCGAGATATCGCGGCAGGTTCTCTATTCGCTTCCGGATAAGCTTCGGGAGGCGCAGGAGGTCTTCCGGCGCACGGGGGGGCTGCACGCCGCGGGCATTTTCTCGGTTGGCGGCGAATTGTTGTGCCTTCAAGAAGACGTGGGCCGTCACAATGCCGTAGACAAGGCAGTTGGAAGAGCGTTTCTAGATGGCCGGTGGCCGCTGGATGACGTGATTCTGATGGTCAGCGGACGCGCAGGCTTCGAGATCGTCCAAAAGGCGCTGGCTGCGAGAATTCCGGCTGTTTGTTCCGTTTCGGCGCCGTCGTCGCTGGCGGTCACACTGGCGCGGGAGGCCAATATGGTGCTTGCCGGATTCGTTCGCGGGCAGAGCCTCAACGTGTACGCGGGCGGCAATTACTTGGAGCCGTGACGGAGATAAGATTGGCCTTTATGAACTTGATATACTTGATGAGGACACACTGCAGTTACTTGCCGTTATCATGTTCATTATGTTCATAACGGCTGCACCGCCTCTGTTCGCAGGGTTCATAATGGCTGCCTATCAACTTCCGGCGTGTCAGTGCCGATAATGGCCTAAAGGAGATTGCGCCATGCGTTCCGAGATTTGGCGACAGCTTTTCATTGAACGGGGCTGGCTTAATGAAGACCTAAAGATCGTGCCCACCGACGCTAACGTAGAGATCCACTTTCGCGACGGCCGGATTGCGTTTCTCTCATCTATCTCTTCGATCACAGAACACTTCCTTGTTATCTCAACTCGAAACCAGACGATCCACGTTCTATGGGAAGACATCAAGGATATCGTAGTAGAAAAGGGTTGAGATGGCCGGTGATACGATTTCCGGAGAGATTCGGTAAGGAGAACTGTATCAGCATCGCCATGCCGCGCCAATTAAGGAGGGCAAAATGTCTTCCGCGACTTTTAGTAAACAAACTGCCGCGCCGGGTCTAACGACGACGAAAGCCCTATTCATTGAAGAAGCCCAACGGCATGGGCAGCTCTACATCCGCCAGCCTTACGAGCTCTACTCCGAAGAGAACCACGAGGCGTGGCGGCAGCTCTATGCGCGCCAGTTTCCGATGTGGGAAAAATATGCCAACGGGCACTTCATGAAGGGCGCGCAAAGCCTTTGCCTGTCGCCGGACCGTGTGCCGCGCCTTTCGGACGTGAACCAGATTCTCAGTCCTTTGACAGGTTTTCAAGCCAAGCCCGTAAGCGGCTATGTGCCGGCATTCCTGTTCTTCGATTGCCTGCGCAACCGGGAGTTTCCCACCACGATCACCATCCGGGACCTTAATAGCCTCGACTACCTGCCCGAGCCGGACATTTTCCACGACATCGCCGGCCACGTGCCGATGCACACCGACCGTGCCTTTGCGGATACGCTGGTTCGCTTTGGCGATTGCGCGCACACGGCGGCTGAGATCGTCGCGGGAATCCCCGATGAGGACGAAAAGGTTCGGCGAGTCGTGAGCATCTTCAAGGCGCTGGCCAGGTTCTTCTGGTTTACCGTCGAATTCGGGCTGATGCGCGGACCCGACGGCCAGGGATTGAAGGTCTACGGCAGCGGGCTGCTCAGCTCGCACGGAGAGATCGGGCACTGCATCGAATCACCTGAAGTTCAGCGGTTCCCGATCCAGCTCGAATGGGTGATCAACCAGTACTTTGAGATCGACCACTACCAGCCGCTGCTGTTCGTGGTCGATTCGTTCGACCACCTCTTCAGCCTGGTCGGCGACCTGGAGAAATGGATGAAAGACGGCAAGCTGAACAACGTCTCCCCTGGCGAGCCGAAGATGAGCGAGGCGGACGTGGCAAGTTTTCTGCGCGCGAGTGAGGGGAAGTGACGAGACTTTGTCTTTGGATATCGCTTGTCTATCGAGGGTAAGCAGGCGCACAGGCAGGGATTAACCGGCTCGTGCCGAATTGTAAGTTTATTATGGTCCAGCAACTAAGCCTCGATATCGCACCGATCCCACAGTCCTCCGAAACCGACCGAACGGAGGTCTCGCACTTACTCCGATTGGCAATAGATCTCGGCGCAATCGGCGTTGGTGGTCCTCTACATACATCCGAAGAACAGTTGATTGAGGTTGCGGCTTCCCACCCGAAAACACCTGAAGACGAGGTAATTCGCGTTGAGCGAGCGATAAGGGAAGGTCACGATCCTTTAGGCGACCGGTTGTGCGAATTGAGGCCGGCAACCATCCGCCGGTCTGTCGGTGCATACTACACGCCTCACACGATCGTGGCCCGAATGGTAGATTGGGTACTTTCTACAAATCCTGACAGGATTGCCGATGCGGGTTGCGGCAGCGGTCGATTTGCAGCAGAAGTGGGGCGCCGCCGCCCAGACCTGAAGCTGATTGCAATCGACATTGATCCGGTTGCCACGATCTTAACACGAGCCGCTCTCGCCGCAGTGGGAACTCGGCAGGCAACTGTGATGCAGGCGGATTACACTGACTGTTCGTTGCCAGAATTCCGCGGCAAAACGGCATTCACGGGAAACCCTCCCTACGTACGCCACCATAGCCTGTCCGCAGCGACCAAGACTCGCGCAGCGCAGCTAGCGCGCTCGTTAGGAAATGACTTGTCTGGTCTGGCCGGACTTCACGTGCACTTCTTTCTGGCAACCGCATTACATTCAAACCCGGGAGATATAGGGTGTTTCATTACGAGCTCGGAATGGCTTGATGTAGGCTATGGTTCATGTCTCCGCAACTTACTTTCGGATGGTCTTGGTATCTTGTCGCTGGACGTCATCCGGCCGCAGTCGGTTGTATTCAGTGACGCACTGACCACCGGCCTGATTTGCTGTTTTGAAGTAGGAGGCAAAAACCAGTTCGTACGTTGTCGAGTCATCGACAACCCGGACGCGCTGGATCAGGTCGGAGCGGGCGATTGCATTGAAAGGGAGGTTCTCAGCCGCAGCAGCCGATGGTCCCATGTTCTCGCTCCATCAAAGTTCCGGGAGCAACACAAGCCGCCACATACGATTCCACTTGGTCGCCTGCTTAGGGTTCATCGCGGGGTCGTTACGGGTTGCAATTCATATTTTGTTCTTACCGGGGAAAGGGCCGCCGAACTGGATCTATTGCTCTGGTGCAGGCCGGCAATCACGAGCGGAAAAGAGATTTTGGAGTCGGGTGGGCTTATTACGAATACATCTGCAAGGCGCCTCTTGTTGGACATCCCGAGACACGTCAATCGCACCCAATATGACTCGCTCAATGGCTATTTGATGTTAGGGGAGAAACCAGCAAACGGCTCTTCCCCAATCAACAGTGGCTATATTACCAGCCGGAGAAACCCTTGGTGGCACATTGGAGCTTCTTCGCCGCCAATCGTCGTATCTTATATGGCCCGCCAACCTCCAGTATTCGCTCTGAATCCTGACGGCCTGGCAGTGCTTAACATCGCCCATGGACTCTATCCGTTTAAGGAAATGACGGAGGAGCAATTGTCCGAGCTGGTGAGGTATCTAAACCAAAATCGAGAAATGTTCAGTGGACGTGGGCGAACGTATCATGGCGGATTGGAGAAGTTCGAACCGAGTGAAGTAGAATCTCTCGTGATCCCAGCTAGAGGTCCCTGGATGAGTTGATGCGTCAACAGACCTTCCAGCGGGTTCCTTTTTGGTCAGACGGGGTATTAGAGCGCGGGCGGCGAAGAGCGATTGAACTCTTCATTACTGAACGCATGGCAGAGGGCGGGCAACGGTATCGTGACGCGCTCAATGCCAATTTGGCGGTGGTTAACGATCTCTTTACGGCCACGAACGATCTCCTCGAGTTCGCAAGCGGGATCGCTTTGGCCGAGAATCCCTCTCGCATTAACATTGCGCGATACCTGAGTGGACCACCCGTGAGCGCCGACGACCTCGACACGCTTGCCGACGCCAGTATTGTTGATCGGAGGCGGTTAGAGATCGATCTTGCCCGCCGGGCCGCCCAGATAATCACCGCAACTATGGACCGTGAACGGTTTCCTTGGTTGTTCGAACCGGAAAGGCGTGGTCCAACGCCTTCCGAGCGGCACGCGGCACTTGTATGGACGGCAGGTCTTCAGACGGTCCAACAAATCCAAACAAGCCGTCGTGGAGAGTCTTCGGCCCGGCAGGAGGCGGCAGTTCAGTCATTGTTGTCACAAGCCGGTTTTACGCTTGTGACCCGAAGGCCGATTACGATCGTTGGCGGAATCGATCGAGGTGAGTATTGTCGTGAGTCGCTCGTGGAAGGAATCAAATGCGACATTCCGATCTGCCTGCGGGATGGAAGATTTCTCTTCATAGAATGCAAAGTCAGCAATAGCGCTCTGAATAGTGTAAAACGGTTGAATCGTGAGGTAGGGGGTAAGGCGAGAGCCTGGCACACTGCCTTTGGAGACCGGGCAATTACGGCTGCCGTGCTATCCGGAGTGTTCCGACTCAAGAATCTTCAAGATGCGCAGACAGCCGGCGTCGCGATCTTCTGGGAGCATGATCTTTTCCAGCTTCAGGAATTCGTTCTCGCAGCGGTTTGAACTTCCCAGCTAACCGAGTAGCGGCGTGTTTCCGACATCAACAACAACCAAATCATTACACGCCGGAGGGGCCTATTTGCATTCACATCTCGTACGGTCCACCGAATTCCAACGCCCCGCGACCGCGGGGCGTAATCTCCTATCACGCCGCCACGGCTTCCGCGGCGCGCTCCGCGTGCTTCTCGTAGGACTTTAGGAGCGCGATGTTCTTGCGATCCGTTCCAGAGAGTAA
>JBGPOG010000134.1:0-9178 GCA_041487935.1 Chthonomonadia bacterium
CACTCACCAACACGGGACCGGGCTCCGTTACGATCGGGGGATTCTCATTCGAGCTTACCGTTCCGAGCGCGGACATCACGTGTACGGGCGTCAACACCTCGACGTCCCCCGCCCCTTATATATTCGACGGGCTGAGCCTTTTCGGACCGAACATCGGAATTCCGGTCACGAACCAGGACATCATGGCGTCGGACATCTTTTCGGTAATCGGAAGCGGAACGACTATTGGGGCCGGCGCGGCTGCCGGTCTCGGACATCTCACTTTCAACGTTTCGAGCTCAGCCGGCGGATCCTACCCCGTCACCATCGTCCCGTTTCCGGCCACGAGTCTGGCGGACCCGAACGGTGGCAGCGTCGACATCGCCACTCTAAACGGGGGCGCAATCCGGGTAACCGGCGGCTCGCCGGTGCCGGAGCCGGGGACTTTGGCGCTCATCGCGGGACTGGTCATTCCGGCCGCAATCGTCCTACGCCGCCGAAAGTAGCGTAGCAACCTGCAAACCTACAACGAAGCCCGCGCCAGTTCCATTCGGCGCGGGCTTTGGGCTGTCAAGTCGTGCGACTTTGTTACCTGGGTTACCGCGCTCCTTCTGTGTCCTTGTCCGCGAGGGTTCGTCCCCAAAAAACATACAAATTACGAAACGAACCCAATTTCTGGGGGATCGAGCGCGACCTTGCCGGATCGACTGACTCCAAGTTATTTTACGACAACGCTGGGTTTTTCCGGAGCGCCTCCCGGGACATTCAGCCTGGGATGTTTAGCCGGTAGAGGTGCGTTACGCGCCGCGCTGAAATTTCGGCGGCGACGCGGGCCGTGAGTCCGGCATTGAAATACCGGTCTGGCTTTACGAAACCCGCCTTCGCTGGTTAACGTCTGGGCAGGCTTGCCATTGTGCTCGTACCGGGCGAGCTACCCATGTGGGTGAACTACGCGGTTGTTGCCGTAGATGGTACATGTGCGATAATCAGTATATGTCTGGTATTATAGGCAGGTTGAGAGAGTTTGTCAAGGAGTTGACAGTGATTGTGCTACCTTTTTAGGAAGATGACAAGGCATGCGAGGCAGGATCTCGTGCGGTCTGCTTGGGAGCGCTCGGCATGAGTTATTCATCCTCGTCGCTAAAGTGGGTGACTTTTATGCTTAGCAGGAGAATAATTCGTCTTTCGATCTCACTCAGAGTAATTGAGTCAACTTCACCCCAGGTCTCTACAAGCCGTTCTAGAGTAATTGAGCGTATATTCTCGCACATGGCGTAACTTGTAATGCGAAGTCCTCCCTCGGGCGGCGCCACCTCAACGTGGTATGTTATTCCGCGACGCCTCTTGGTAAAAGGTACTACGATTACCATTTCGGCTCCTGAACTGTTGAAGAGATCATCCGAAACGATTAAAACGGGTCTCCGGCCAGCTTGTTCGTGCCCGCGCACAGGTTCCAGGTCAGCCAGCCAGACTTCACCGCGAAGGGGATTAAGCAACGGCCTTCTCCTTCGTTAATCCCGCCTCGACCCACACTTCGGGATCAAGCCCATCGCTCAAGGTTCCTTCAAGCGCACGGCTCTCGGCTTTTGCCTCGTTCCAAGCTTCCGGGTCGGCTTTCAGTTTTCGATAAGCAGATTGGGCTCGCGCAAAGAACCGCATTCGGTCGTATTCCCGGAGCGCCACGCGTATCACCGTCTGGACGTCGGTTCCGTCGTCAGTGGCCAGCCTGCGCGCTTCAGCCAAGGTGCGCCCGGTCAACACCACAACTTCTGATGCTTGCGCGATTACCGGAGAGATAGAGCCAGCAGTGTGCGACATCCTACCGGGCCTATTCACAGGAAGCGCGGTCTGATACCATACCTGTTCGTCTGCTTCCCAGCGCCAGACTGCCCAGTGATCGCGTTGCGAGTAGTCTAAGAGCCGGCTTCTCACCCAAGCTGCTGAGGCGCGAAGCGCGCTAGTTCTGCTATCAAAGCGATTCAGTTTGATCGTGCTGTCAAGTTCTCCCGGCGTAACGGCGGTCTCCTGGCCCGGCCTAAGATCAGAGGGGGGAACATCCCTCCACCGGACAATCTCCCAATCCGAGCTACCCTTGCGATCGGCGAGCCGAATCGCATCCGAAAAAGCAGGCAGGACTTTCATCATTTCGATCGTCTGATTGTACATGTAAACACCTCCGGTCTGAGAAGTTGGCAATCTAAGCGAAACGAATATAATTTACTGTCCACCATATTGTACAATAAATTAGGATTATTCGGTGAATAATATTGCGCTTACTTTGAGAATAATCGATATTGAGTATGTTGGCTGGTCCATATAATGTCGTTTATCATAGCTACTCAGGTGCGGTACATCTATGAAGTGTCCGAGGGGAGTGTACGAATTCTTAGAGGCCGCGATGGGTTTCGCGGCTTCTTTTGCGTTGTCCCTTTCAAACCGGAAGGAATTGGAACGACGGGCGGTGATCGGAACGCTAGCGAGTAGATGAACCGATCCAACGCTGGGCGAGCTACCCGACATGCAGCGGTTTGTGCACCCGCGCCCGGCGGGCTATAAGGAGCCATTGCAACTTGCGTGCTATGCGTGGCGTGCTGCGGTAATGTGTGAGGAAGCCGGCCGTGGCCTCTTCCGCGCGCGGTGATCGTCAGGCGGCCGGCTCGTCGCCCGACAGTGCCGCTAGCCTCCCCTTCGCGCCTCCGATACGTAATGGTTTGCGCGCGTTTGGCATGATTTATGCAGTTCAGTCTGTTAGCGGTCAACCGGCATTCGAGACCGCCGTTGCGCTTTCATCATGACGTGTTCGAGGATCAAGGAGAAACGGATAATGAAGTACCTATTGGTGAGAGTTATTGTTGCTATCGGATTGGCCGCGATCTCGGGAGTTCCGACATCTGCCCAGCTATACCCCGCCTACCCTCCATCGCCCGGAAGCCGTCCAATGTTTGCAATTCTTCAACCCAGTGACTTCGTCCAGTCGGTCGCTCAGGCTACTCCGTTTGTGACGAATCCCGATGAACTGATTGGCGATCACCTCGGAGAACATCCCGGCGCATTTGTTAGTGGAATGCCACCGGATGGCAGCTTTCTCGTGGGCGTGTTTGGGGGGCCAATCGCTGCCGACAGGCCAAACGCGATTGGTTTGTGGGAGACTTCCGGCCCGCGTCCTATCGATTTTATTTTCGGCGGGCCCGGGATTCAACTTGGCTTTTGGGATGGATTTAACTTTATCCCGTTTGGCGATCAGGTTCAAGCTTCTTATCGCGATACCGGCGCACCAGCGGACGATGCAGGCATGCATATCGCCTCCAGTGTAATTCCCTTGAGTAGGTTTAACCTTATGCTTCCGCCATTTGTGGACCTAAATGCAATAAGAATTGAAGCGATCCCCGGAGGACATAACCAGGTAACAGGTGCAGCCATCAACGTCACGAACTTTATTCCCGAACCTTCCGCCGTGGTTCTTTTCGGCACCGGCCTCGTATGCGTTCTCGCCCGCGCCTGGAAGGTGAAGAAGCAGTAGGTTCAGGCCAACCTGGAGCGTGAGCGCCGGCTTTGGCCGGTTCGTCCTCCTATTGCACAGTCGCCCAACCCTTTTGGCAATGAAGTGTCCGAGGGGAGTGTACGAATCTTAGAGGCCGCGATAGGTTTCGCGGCCTCGTTGGCGTGGTCCCTCGCATATCTGGGCCGCTCTCGTGGAACCTCAAAAGTCCGAAATTCTTTAAGAACACGTCAACGTCACAAGCTGATCCTTACCACGATGACGGCAAGGGAGGCGATCCTCCGTTCGGGACTGTGTTGCGCCGTGGCGATGTCGTGGTACAATTTGCTTGAGAGGGGGTGATAACGTGAAGCAAGGCTACACCCGTTTGACCGAGCCGATGGTGCGGGAGAACGGCTCATTGCGCTTGGCGACCTGGGAGGAGGCTCTCACTCGCGCTGCCGAGGGGTTTGCTAAGGCTCGGGCCAAGGGGCCGCAGGCTTTCGGGATTTTTTCGTGCTCCAAGGCATCCAACGAGATGAACTTTGCCGCGCAGAAGTTTGCACGGCAGGTGATGGGCACGAACAACATCGATAGCTGCAACCGGACCTGACACGCTCCCAGCGTCGTCGGTCTGGCGACAGCATTCGGGGCGGGGGGCGGCACCAGCTCTTACCGCGAGGCGGAAGAGGCGGATATCATCGTCCTCTGGGGCTCCAACGCGCGTGAGGCGCACCCCATCTTTTTCCACCACGTGCTGAAAGGCATTCGGAACGGCGCGAAGCTCTACGTGGTCGATCCCCGCCGCACGTCTTCCGCGCAGTGGGCCGATACCTGGCTTGGCCTGGATGTCGGCACGGATATCGCCCTCTCCAATACCATCGCGCGCGAGATCGTTCACGCCGGGCTCGCGAACCGGGCGTTTATCGAGAACGCGACCGTGTGTTTCGAGTCCTACGCGGCCAGCGTGGAGGAATGGACGCTCGAACGAGGAGAAGCAGTTACCAAGGTTCCTGCGGATGTTATCCGGTCATTTGCACACGACTACGCTCGGGCTGACCGCGCGCAGCTTTGCTGGACGCTGGGGATTACCGAACACCATAACGCCGTGGACAATGTTCTGGCGCTCATCAACCTTGCTTTACTGACCGGCCACGTGGGCAGGTGGGGCTCCGGCATGGCGCCGCTGCGCGGACAGAACAACGTACAGGGCGGCGGCGATATGGGCGCCATTCCAAACAAACTGCCGGGATTTCAGGATATCGAAAACGATGCTGCGGCGCGCATGAAATTCGAAGCAGCGTGGGGAACGCCAATTCTTCCCAAATACGGCTGGCACCTGACGGAAATGTTCGAGGCGGTGGAGCGCGGCGAGTTGACAACGCTCTACGTGATCGGCGAGAACCCGGCACAGTCCGAAGCCGACGTAGAGCACGCCCGGCATCTGCTGGAGAACCTCGACTGCATGGTTGTGCAGGACATCTTCCTGACAAAGACCGCGGAGATGGCGGATGTCGTCTTTCCGGCGAGCGCGTCCTGGTGCGAGTCCGAGGGGACGGTTACCAGTTCCGAGCGCCGAGTCCAGCGCGTCCGTAAAGCGCTCGATCCGCCCGGAAATGCTAGGGACGACATGGCGATTATCCAGGAGCTGGCGCGGCGCCTCGGGAAGGATTGGAACTATGGGTCGACGCCTCGCGAAATGGCGGAAAACCTCTGGAACGAGCTGCGCCCGCTCTCGCCGATGCACACCGGAATGAGCTATGCGAGGCTTGAGGCGCTCGGAGGGATTCAGTGGCCTTGCCTGGACGAGAATGACCCCGGCGCGTTCTTCCTGCACGGCCGGCTTTGGGAGATTGATGAGGAGAAGAAAGGCCGGCGCGCGCCATTTTCGATCGTGGTGGACGATCCGCCCGTGGATTTGCTGAACGAGGAGTTTCCGCTCCGTCTCACCACCGGACGACGGCTGGATTCTTACAATACAGGCGTCCAGACCGGCGCATTCGCCTCACCGATTCGCCTTGGTGAAACGGTCGATTTGTCGCCCGAAGATGGCTCCCGATATAAGCTCTGCGAGGGAGAGAAAGTGCGTGTCGTCTCACGCCGAGGCATGGTGGAGGCGCCCGTGCGCTTCGACCCAGGCCTGCGGCCCGGTCTTGTCTTCATGACGCTCCACTTCCCGGATGAGGTGGACACCAATCAACTGACCATAGAGGCGAATGATCCGAAGTCAGGCACGGCCGAGTTCAAGGCGACGGCGGTTCGGGTTGAGAAGCTGAACGGGCACGCAACGTCTGGGTCTGCTCCCGGGAAGGGAGTAGAGATGGTGCAGACAGAACCGGTTTCCGCCGTAATATGAACCAAGGTCGACATGGATCTAGTGTAGTGTCTCCATATCAGCCTTACAATGTGAAGGAAAAGCACCCATACGGGTGGCCGTCTGGCCAGGTTCCTCGCAAATGCGGCTCTTAAGGACAAACGTCAAAAGCGGATCCCTCACAACGGCGGTTCGGTATGACGCAATTGCCGGCGGTTCGGGATGACGCAATTGCTGCGCTTTGTCATTACGTGCAACGTGTTGCCGGCAGCATCAATTGCTCGGAATGACGGTTTCGCGACGTTGTTGTCGTTGTAATGACGTCAGTGAGACACTACACTAGTATGGGGTAGGAGAATGAAACCACTCAAGCTGCTCGGCGTGCTCCTCCTCGTCATTAACTTTGGTTTCCTAATCCTGCTTGGAATACATGCTTCTCCTTCACGCGCGCGGCCACCGCTGTGGCAGGTGTATGACGAGTATCTTAAGCGGGCCAAATACGTCGATTTGACACACACGATCACACCTCATATCCCCGTGTGGGCCGGGTTCGGACCTTCAACGTTCAGCCGGACGCTGAATCCTAAGACGGGAAAACCCTATACATATGAAGCGGATGGATTTGAAGCCACCCGTTACCTATTGTCAACCGATCAGCTCGGCACGCAGCTCGATCCTCCGGCCCATTGGAATCCGGACTATCCCGCGATCGACGAGCTGCCAGCGACTTTCGCAGTGCGGCCGCTGGTGGTGATTTCGATCGTGCCCCAGGTTGCGAAGAACCCGGGGTACCATCTCACGGTCGCCGATATCCTGGCGTGGGAGAAGCGGCACGGCCGGATACCCGAAGGGTCGGTGGTTTTTATTCGCTCCGATTGGTCGAAGGAGTGGCCGAACCCGGAACTTGCGACTCGGACGCAATTTCCGGGAGTGAAGCTCGAGGCCCTCAAGTTCCTCCACCTGCAGCGGAAGATTCTCTTCCACGGACACGAGCCGCTCGACACGGATACCACTCCCAAGTTCGAGGGTGAGGGCTGGCTGCTGCGGAACGGCTTTACGCAGGCTGAAGGGGTGGCGAATCTGGATAAGGCGCCGGAGACGGCAGCGCTCGTAGCCATTGGCTATCCGAAGCTGAAGGGCGGAACCGGCGGCTATGCGCGCTACATCGCCATCTGCCCGCCTGATTGGAAGTACGGCGTCAGTATCGCGCAGACACCCGATTCGCCGCTGCCGAAACAGGCGAGGCCGCTGCACTGGGATGAGAAGCAGGGGACCAGGGTGCGATAGGCGAACGATCACACAAAATGTGGAACACTCTGGAGCTGAATGGCCGGTTTTCAAGCGAGCAATAGAGGGAGCTTGCAACTCTTTGTAGTCCGGCAGGAATATATGATGATCTCGCACCCTTCAATTCAAAGGCGACTCTGGTTAACGTTCTTACTCGCGCTGGTCACGGCCGCGTACTCTATTGGACGAGCGGCTGCCGCGGCGGCTGTTACTGTTCCGTTCACTCTCCACGGCGTTTACATCTATCTGGAAGTGAGTCTGAACGGCAAGCCCGCGACATTCGTGCTGGATACCGGCGCCGGCGCCAACGTCGTGACGCCGAAGACCGTTGAGAAATTCGATCTGGTCCATCGAAAAGGGAAGGCTGCTGTTGTCGGCGCAGGTGGAAAAGCCGGATCGGCTTCCATTGTCAAGGTCGCAGAAATCGGAATCGGCGCGTCGAAAACCAGGAATCAATCGGCGTACGTAATCCCGCTGCCCGAGCAATTGAGATGCGACGGACTTCTTGGCGCTCCCTTCCTCCAGACCCATGTCGTTACCATCGATTACGAGAAGTCTCGAATGACAATCGGACCGACAGATGACTTCGCCCCGCCACCCGATGCGGAGGCGATGCCGCTCCGGTTCTATGGCAATACTCCATTTGTCGAAGCGACCGCAGACGGCTGCAAAGGATGGTTCCGAATCGATACCGGCGCGGGAAATGCGGTGTCGCTGTTTGCTCCGTTCGTTCAAAAGAACCACCTGGACGGAAAGTACTCGCCAAGCGTCCGGACGATAACCGGGCGCGGCGTCGGCGGGCTCATCTATGGCGATCTCGTGCGAATTCCGGAATTCAAGGTCGGACCGTTCAGCTTTCCCAAAGTGGTTACGGAGCTTTCTCGCCAAACAGAAGGCGTCTTTGCCGACAGCCAGAACGCCGGCAATCTCGGCGGCGAGCTATTCCGCCGTTTTACCGTGACGTTCGATTACTCGTCCTCGAAGGTCTACCTCACCAAGAACTCGACGTACGATGCGCCGTTCAAGGCCAATCGATCGGGCCTTGCGATCGACAGTCAGAATGGAGCGCAGATCGTTCGCGACGTGGTCGCAGAAAGTCCGGCAACGGAGGCGGGGATAGCGGCCGGCGACGTCATTCGGGAAGTGAATGGGACTCCCGTCGAGAAGATCGCGTCCTGGGAAATGAACGAGATCCTTCGCCGAGACCCTGGCACGAAGGTGCGTTTGCGCGTCAAGTCTTCAGACAAGACGGAGCGCGAAATCGTTTTGACGTTGCGCGATCTGATTTAGTGGATTGCAGGTTCGAAAAGGAGATCGAAGTCCATGCCAGTTAAACCAATTCCCGATGGCTACCATACCGCCACGCCGTATCTGATTATCAAAGGTGCGGCGGAGGCGATCGTATTCTACAAGAAGGCATTTGGCGCTGAGGAGCTCATGCGGTTCGAGACTCCGGGGGGAGGTATCGGGCACGCCGAAATTAAAATCGGTGACTCGCCCATCATGTTGGCGGACGAATATCCCGACATGGGATACCTCAGCCCGAGCTCGCGAGGGGGTCGACGGTGAGCATTCTCCTCTATGTCGAGGATTCGGACGCGGTATTCAATCTGGCTGTCGCTGCCGGCGCTAAAGTGCAGACGCCTGTGAAGGACCAGTTTTATGGGGATCGGTCCGGCACGCTCGTGGACCCGTTCGGCCACGTCTGGACCATCGCCACGCATAAAGTGGACATGTCGGTAGAAGAGGTGCAAGAACGGATGGCGGCAATGAGTGGTGGCGCATGAAACCGGATTACTGGGACGTTACCGACGAACAGGTTATTGAAAAGACGGGAAAGGCGCTGGACAACTGGACGAGGGTTCTGAACCGGCTCGGGGCTGCTATGAAGAAGTCGACCGAGGTCGTCGCCCATCTGCAAAACGAGCACGCAGTACCTCGCTACTGGGCGAGGACTCTGGCCACGCGGTATCTCAAGCAGCAAGGATCTTAGCAGACAATGGACCTCCACTTCACCAGCGCCAGCCCTACAATCGATGAGCGAGCCGCCGTGGATGAGCTCCTCGGTCCGCCGGATTCCGGATGGCATGGCGGTAACCGCGACGAGCGCTCGAGCCGGC